>CAZWMF010000025.1:0-7045 GCA_964634535.1 uncultured Opitutaceae bacterium
GGCCTCCCAATAGACCGCGGCCCGCCCCGGCGCGGCGCCATCGCCGGAACGGTCCAGCCGGAACCCTGCCGATCCCATGAATTCCCCAACTCCGGCGACCCCGAAGCGGCTCGGCGACCGCCTGCTCGCGGCTGGATTCATCAGTTCCAACCAGCTCGAACTGGCCCTGCGCGAACAGCGCCGCTCCGGGCGCCTGATCGGCGACGCGCTGCGCGATCTCGGCTTTGTCACCGAGGAGGAAATCGCCTCGTTTCTCGCCCAGGACTCGCAGAGCGCGACCGTCGACGTGGCGACCCTCGAAATCGACGAGGCGGTCGCCCGACTCCTGCCCGACGACTTCTGCCGGGAAATGGCGCTCCTGCCCTGCCGCCGGGAGAATGATGCGCTCACCGTGGTGATGGCCGATCCGTTCAACGTGGTCGCCATCGACCGGGCCGAGCAGCTCACCCGCCTGAAAATCGAGGTGTTGAACGCCCCCAAGGCGGATATTCTCGAGCGGCTGGCCGCCGTGCACCACCGGGAGGACACGCTGGATCAGACGATCGACGAGCTGATGAAAATCAGCGGACAAAAGCGGGGCGACGAAAACACGGCCCCGGTGATCCGCGCCATCGAGCAGATCATCGCCATGGCCGTCCGCAAGTCCGCGAGCGACATTCATTTCGAGCCGGACGAGAAATCCCTGCGCATCCGCATGCGCCACGACGGCCTGCTGCGGCCCTTCGTGATCGTACCCAAGGACCTGCAGGATCCATTCATCGCCCGCCTAAAGGTCATGTCGAACCTGGACGTCTCCGAGACACGCCTGCCACAGGACGGCCGGTTCAGCATCGTCGTCGGTCGGCGCGAGTTGAATTTGCGGGTGTCGTGCCTGCCGACGAGCTACGGGGAAAGCGTGGTGGTGCGCGTGCTCGACAGCGGGAGCATGCTGCTCGACCTCGCATCCCTGGGCCTGCGGCCGTGCGACCAGGCGGCGCTGGCCGAGGCCGTCCAGCGTCCGCACGGCGTGATCCTCGTGACCGGGCCGACCGGCAGCGGCAAGACCACCACCCTCTACACGGCCCTCAACAGCGTCAACCGACTCGAGCGCGCCGTCTTCACCCTGGAGGATCCGATCGAATACCGCCTGCCGCATATCCGGCAGACCCAGGTCAACGACAAGATCGGCCTGACCTTTGGCTCGGGCCTGCGCACGCTGCTGCGCCAGGATCCCGACGTGCTGCTCGTGGGAGAGACCCGCGACCGCGAAACCGCCCAGCTCATGACCCGGGCGGCCTTGACCGGGCATCTCGTATTTTCCTCGCTGCACACCAACGACTCGTTCAGCGCCATTCCCCGACTGATCGATTTGGGGGTGGAGCCATTCCTACTGCCGGCCACCCTGCAACTCGTGGTCGCGCAGCGCCTGGTGCGCCGGCTGTGCCCCGCCTGCCGGGCCCCCGTGGCCAACCCCGCGGCAGTGCTCAAGTCATTCGATCTGCCGATTCCGGCCGACCAAACGCCGACCCTATGGAAGCCCCGCGGCTGTCCGGAATGTCGTCAGCAGGGCTACAAGGGCCGCGCCGCCATTTTCGAACTCCTGGTCATCGACGAGGACTATCACCCGGCCCTGGGTCGCGGCGATCTCAACGCGCTGCGGGAAATCGCTCAAAGCAAGAACATGGCGCTCCTGTTCGAAGACGGCGTTCGGCGGGCCTTCGCCGGCGAGACCTCGATCGAGGAGGTGTTCCGGGTGGCCGCCGCCAAGTAGCCCGGCGACGCGCCATGAACTGGTACCATTATCGCGCATACGACGGCGCCGGCCGAAGCGTAACCGGCGCCCTGGACGCGGAGAACGTCGGCCATCTGGAAACGCGCTTGCGCGCGGTCGGCATGTGGCTGCTGGACGCGGCCGAGACGGATGCGCGCGCCCCGACGGCGATCCGCCGGCGCCGCACCGTGCGGCGCCGGGACCTGGTCAGCTTCTTCCTGCAATTGTCCCTGCTGCTCAAGGCCGGCATCCCGTTGACCCAGGCCTTGGGTCGCCTGGCCGAGGATTTTCGGCGCGAGCGCTTTGGCGGCGTGGTGGGCGACCTGGAGGCCAAGGTGTTCAGCGGGGTGCCGCTGCACCAGGCGCTGGCCGCCCATCCCCGGGTCTTTTCGCGGCAGGCGGTGGCGGTCGTCCAAGCCGGCGAAATCAGCGGGCGGCTGGCCGAGGTCTTCCAAAGCCTGAGCGCCTACTACGAGTGGGTCGACCAGCTGGTGAGCGACATTCGCCAGGCCCTGATCTATCCGGTGGTGGTTTCGAGCACCTCGCTCGGACTGGTGCTCCTGCTCTTCACCCTGGTGGTTCCCCGTTTCGTCACGCTGCTGCAGGGATTGGGCATGCGCGTCCCCTTCCTGACCCAGGTCGTCATGCGCATCAGCCACTACCTGGTCGCCGACTGGCCCGGCCTGCTCGTCCTCGCGGTGGTACTGCCGACGGCGTTCAAGCTGGCGATGCGCTCGGCAGGCTTCGCCCGCGCCTACGATCGGACGCTCATGCGCCTGCCGATCTTTGGGCCGCTCGTCGCCATGTTTTCGCTGTCGCGCTTCGCCCACAACCTGGGCCTGCTCTACCGGGCGGGCATTCCCCTCTTGCAGGGCCTCGAAATCTGCCGGGGGCTGGTCGGCAACCGCGCGATCGCGGCCGCGCTGGGCGAGGTTCGCGATGGCGTCGCCGGGGGAACTCCCCTCAGCCGCTGCCTGGCCCAATTCGATTTTTTCCCGCCGGCGCTCGTCACGATGATCGCGACCGGCGAGTCCTCCGGCACGCTGGGCTTCGCGCTCCAGAACGTATCGGACTACTACAACCAGATCATTCCGCGCCGCATCAAGGTCGTCTTCGCGATCTTCGACCCGGTGGTCATGCTGTTTCTGATCGGCGCCGTCGGCTGCATCGCCCTGGCGGTCGTCCTGCCGATCCTCGAACTCTGGCAGGCTCGATGAGCACCGCGCGCCCGCTCCGCTCCGCCTTCACGCTCATCGAATTGGTGGGCGTGCTCGCCATCATGGCGATCCTCGCCAGCGTCATGGTGCCCAGCGTGATCCGCTCGATCGATCAGGCGGCCGAAAGCGCCGAAGGGCAGACCCTGGCCACCCTGGGCCAGGAGGTTCAGCTCTACCTGCGCGACAACGGCGTGCCGCCGCCCGTCGCCACCTGGTCGACCGCGCTGGCCAGTTATGCCAGCCTCAGCACGGCGGACGTGACCACCAATTCGCGCTTCGTCAACCGGGTCTACGTGCTCGATCCGGCCGCCCTGCCAGCCCCGCGCGCGATGATCCTCTCGTCCCTGCGCGGCAAGCTGGCCCTGCCGACCGCCGCCAATATCGCCACGGCTGCGGAATTCCAAGCGATCTGGCAGACGGCCGACAACACGGTGCCTCCGACCACCTCCTGGAACGGGTGGGCGGCCTGGAACGCCGTTGCGGGCAGCGGGCAATATCTGGTCATCAGCCGAATCAATCTCGAATACGAATATGCGACCGACCTCTTGCCGCTGACGGTGACCCTGAACAACCGCGGCGCCGCCACGGCCAGCTACATCCTGGTGCTCGCCAATGGGACCGCCCAGCCGGCCGTGAATGTGGCGGTGGGCGCCACCGCCATCCTCAGCCTCAAAGCCCGGGAGCACCTCAACCTGTACCGGGCGGCCAACGGCGTGATGCTCGACTACAGCTACGCCCTGAGCACGACCGGCAAGACCTTCGACTTCAACGGCACGGACTGGATACCCCAATGAATTCGCCCCATGCCATCCTCGGCCTGGTCTGGGTCCACGGCGCCTTCGAGGCCGCGGTGTGGAATCGCCACGCCGTAACCGCGCGCTGGGTGAGCCCCGCGCCCGTGCGCACGCTGGACGACTTCGCCCAGGCGCTGGAGGCCGCCTGCACGGCGCTGGCGGTCGGCGGCGGCACCGCCGCCCTCGTCCTCGAGCACGAGGATTTCATCCACCGCACTGAGGCGGCGCCGCCCTTCGCCGAACGCACCGCCCGCAAGTTCCTCAAAGCGCGCCTCGCCCGCTATGAGCGCGAGCACGGGCCGACCGTGTGGGTGGCCCAGAATGCGCCATTCGATCGCCGCGACACGGGCTACCTGCTTCACATTCTGCCCCGCCCGTTCTACGAACGGATCATCCGCATCCTGGAGTCGCAACGGCTCGTCCTCAAACAGCTGGTCCCGCTCGTCGTGCCGCTGCAAGGGATCCTGAACGGCTTGCCGGCCCCGGGCGGCCAAGCCGCGCTGCTCGCCACCGCGGCGGGCCGCGGCACGCTGATCCTCGTCGGGTGGCCGGGCAGCGGCCTCATCTTCTTTCGGCTGATCATGGCCTCCTCCCAGGATGAACCCGTCCGGGTCGCCATCGAGGTCAACCGCTCGCTCCTATTCGCCAAAAAGCAATTCGGCCTCCCGATCGAGCGGGCCCATGTCTTTGCCGGCGCCGACGCCGCCCGCGAAATCAAGGCGCGCTGTCCCACGCTAAAGGAGGTCTCCGGCGGCGAACTCGCCACCGCCGATTGGCTGCCCGGCCTCTTCCACCTATCCGATCGATCCCCGCTCAACCTGGTCGCCGCTTACCAACGGCCCCGGCAGCGGCGCGAATCGGCTCGGCGCTTTCTCATGGCCGCCGCCGGACTGGGTGTCATTCTCGCTATCGTGGACCTGCGCGCCACGCGGGACGAGTGGCGGGGGGAGCAAATCCGTTGGTCGGCGCTGCAGGCGAGCCGGACCTCGCTCGCCGACCAGCTCGATCGCCTGCGCGCCCGCAATGCCCGCGCGGCCGCCGAGCAGGCGCTCGTCGGCCAGGCGCTCGACCAGCACCTGCCCCCAGTCGCCAGCCGGTTCCTCGCCTACCTTCCGACTCTGCTGCCACCCGAGGTGCGCCTGACCCAATTCACGGTGACCAAGGCCGAGTCCGGCGCGGGTTGGGCTTTCCACCTCGAAGGGCGCATCCCCGGCGACGCGATCGACGCCGGAGAATCCCTCGCCGTTCTCGAAGATCGGCTCCGCCGCTGCCCGCTGCGCGTGCGGTTGACCGACGCCAACCGCACATTGACGAACCTGCCGCCCAATCTGGCGGTCGCCGGCGAAACGAGCCAGGTATTCATTCTCGAAGGAGGGCTCTTTGAAGACTGACGGCCGGCGCTGGGCGAATTGGATTTGGGACCTCCTGACCGCGGTGCCCGGAGACGCGGAGGCGACCCGGGTTGCACGACTGCGGCGGGCCCTGCCCATTGTAGTTCCGCTGGCGATCGCGCTCGCCACCGCGGCGTGGACGTTGGCCGTGTGGAGCCCGAGAATCCGCGCGGTCCAGCGCGCCTGCATCCCCCTTGAAGCCCTCGAGTCCGAAGTCACGGCCGAACAAGTGCGTTTTTCGAACGAACAAGTGGACGGACTCGATGCGCTCGCGCGCAAGGCGGACGCGGTCCTGCTACGCTCGCCGGAAGATGCCGCCTCGGTCTTGGATCGGCTCGCCGCGACCGCGGCCCGGCGGCATTGGACGGCCAACTTCCATGCCTCCCGATACCCACCCGCCCCGTCCACCCCAGGAATCGCGGTTGGATTGCTGAACGTCCGCGGCAGCCTGTCCGCGCTTGGCGGCGAAACGTCCTACTCGGACCTCCTTGCCTGGCTGAGGGATATCGAAGCCGGTCCCCAGCGGATTGAGCTCACGCGACTGGCCATTTGTGCCGACGAAGAGGGCAGGTGTACGGCCGAAATCACCCTTCGGCTGGCCTATCGAATTGTCCCATGAGAAATCTCCTCCGAAAACCCTGGTTTGCGGTCGTCCTGGCCGTAATTGCTATCGCATTGGTAGTTCGGAGTTTGAGCGGCAATTCATTCGGATTTTCAACCCCGGCGGCGGCTTCGCCCGACAGCGCGATCGCCGGAGCCGATCCGGCCCAGGCCCCGGCCGGTCCGGCGGAATCGGTGGGACGCATCCTGGCCGAGTTGCCGCCGCCGTCCCGGGTCCACGATCCGTTTGCCCTTCCCAGCCACGGGAACCGGAGCGCCGCCCGGAGCGCGGCACCCGAACAGGTGGATCGCGTGCACATTTCCGCACTTTGGTCGGAGGGCGTCCAGACTCTAGCCCTCATCAACGGCCAGGTCTGCGGCCGCGGCGACCGCATCGGCCGGATCGAGATTTCCGACCTCAACCAGGAGGGCGTTTGGGTCAATCACGCCCAGGGGCGGACGTTCATCCCCCTCGGCGGCGACTTCACCCTGCGCGCGCCCGCCGAATGACCATGCGCGACCTAGGGAATGTTTGCAAACCTGGTTCGGCCGCTGCCGGGCCGAGAGCCGTCCGATCGCTGCGTTGGCCGCTCGGGGCAGGGCTTCTAGCCCAGCACCCGCGCGGCCGCCTTGCGCTCGGTCGGCTGCGGCTCCGACATCGGCCAAACCAGGGTTGCAAACATTCCCTAGCCCACCGGTGTTTCCTCCTGGCGCTCTTCGCCGCCGTCGCCGTCGCCGGTCGCGCGCAGACGGCGCAGCCCGCCGCGGCGGTCGCCACGGTCGTCGCCGCGCCAGCGCCCACGCGGTTCAGCTTTCGGGCCGACAATGTGCCGATCAAGCAGGCGCTGGCGCTCTTCGCGCGCGCCAACGATCTCACAATCGTCCCCGATCTCGATGTCGACGGGAACGTCACCGTCGAATTCCACAATCTGCCGCTGGATATGGCGATGTCGGCCCTGCTCGAGGCCAACGGCTACTATCTCGAACGAACCGGCGACCTGCTGCGCGTGCGCAGCCGGGAAACCCGCATCTTCCAAATCGATTACATCCGTTCGACGCGCACCAGTCAGGGCTCGAACGACGTGCAGATCACCTCGGGCGGCGGCGCGTCTTCCGCGTCGACCGGCACGGCGTCCAGCAGTTCGACCGCCGAAGGCTCGACCATGACCGTGACCAACAGCTCCAACATCAACTTTTGGAGCGACCTGGCCGAGCAGCTCAAGTCGATGATCTCGAGCACCGGCAGCTTCACGATCAACAGCCTGGCCGGCACCGTCCTCGTGCGGGACAACC
>CAZWMF010000025.1:7055-15170 GCA_964634535.1 uncultured Opitutaceae bacterium
CGTAGCTTTCCCCGACCGGAGCATCGTCCGGCAAATCGATCTCGAGGTCGACATCTATGAGGTGGCGCTGACCAACTCGAACCAGTTCGGGATCAACTGGCAGTATGTGGCGAACAATCTCAACCTGAGTTCGCTGCCGGGTGAGGCGGGGCTGGGATCGGGCGGCGGCCTGATCGTGCAAAGTCCGATTTATGGCACCGCCGCCGCCCCGGGCAATGCCGCCGTCAGCCTCCAGTACCAGGGCTCGAAACTCGGCGCCATTTTGCAGGCCCTGCAGGAACAGGGCACCCTTCGGGTCATTTCCCGCCCACGCCTGCGCACCCTCAACAATCAGCCGGCCGTGGTGCGCGTGGGCCAGGATCTGCCGGTATTCACGACCCAGGTCACCCAATCGCCCGGCAACCCGCCCGTGATCACGACCAACGAGACCATTCAAACCGTGACGGTCGGAACGGTGCTCTCGATCACCCCGCAGGTTTCCGAAGACGGCCTGATCACGCTGGACGTCACGCCGGCGGTCAGCCGGCTCGTCAGCATTTCGACCTCGGCCAGCGGCCAGACGAGCGCCCCGGTGATCGACATCCGGCAAGCCTCCTCGCTCGTGCGCCTCCGGGATGGGGCGACCGTGGTGATGGGCGGGCTCGTGCAAAACTCGAGTTACTCTACCGTTCGCAAGGTGCCCGTGCTCAGCAGCATTCCGCTGCTCGGCAAGGCCTTCACCGGCAACTACACCACGTCGGAGCGCACCGAGCTCGTCTTCTTCCTCACGCCGCACATCATCCGGGATCCGGCGAAGGAAAGTTCCGTCGTCCGGTCGGATCCCGCGCGGCCATGATCGTACCGACCATCCGGGTTCTCGTGGTGGAGGACGTGCCCTTGCTCGCCAAGGTCACCACGCAGATGCTCAAGAAGGCGGCCTCCAACCGCTACTCGATCGTCACCAAGGCCGACCGGCAGGCCGCCCTCGCCGCGATCCGCCTCGAGGAATTCGACGTGATCCTCCTGGATCTCAACCTGCCGGATAGCCAAGGTCTCGCCACCCTGACCGCGTTCGTCGACGCCGCGCCCGAACTGCCGGTCATCGTCCTCACCGCGACCCAGACGCAGAACATGGGCGTCGAAGCCGTCAAGATCGGCGCACAGGATTTCCTGATCAAGGGCGACTTCAATTTTCTGACCCTGGACCGGTCGATCGCCTACGCGCTCGAACGGCACCGATTGCAATACACCATCCGCCAGCTCGCCGTCATGGACGAGCTGACCGGCCTGTACAACCGGCGCGGCTTCAACGCGCTGCATCCGGACTTGTTGCAGCGGGTCCGGGAGTCGGGCTGCCGCGGTTTCCTCTGTTACTTCGACCTCGATCGCTTCAAGCAGATCAACGACGAGTTGGGCCACAAGAAGGGCGACGAGGCCCTGGTCGAATTCGCGGCGGATCTGCGCAGCATTTTTCGTCAGGAGGCCTTGCTCGTGCGCCTGGGCGGCGACGAATTTGTCGCGCTGGGCGTGGAGACCCGTCCGGGCCAGGCGGAGGAGGCGCTCCAGGCGCTGCGCATCGTGCTGTCGGTCCGCAACACCTCGGAGGCCGCGGAATTCGTGCTCGAATGCAGCGCCGGGGTCACCCATTTCGACAAGGAAAGCGGCCAGTCGATCGAGCAACTGATGGCCGAGGCCGACGCCGCCCTTTATCAGGACAAGGAGTCGCGGCGGTGTGCGCGTTCGCCGGCCGGCGCCGCCCTGGGAGGTCGACCATGAGCCCGAAGATCCCGCTCGATCCCGGCTTCGAGATGGCGATGCGCCTGCGGCTGGCTTCGGAGGCCCACGATCCGACGATCAGCTCGCACCTGGACCGAGTGAGCGCGTATGCCTGCGAACTCGGCGCCGTGCTCGGTCTGAGTTCGGAGGCGTTGCTGGAAATGCGCTTCGCCGCCCCGCTGCACGATCTCGGCAAGATCGGCCTGCCGCTGACTCTGCTCAACAAACCCGGCCGGCTCACTCCGGACGAAATCGAGCTCGTCAAGACGCACACCGAGATCGGCTACCGCATCCTGGCCGGAAGCCCCTGGCCGGTGATCCAAGTCGCCGCGCAGATCGCCCGTTCGCACCACGAGTCCTGGGACGGAACCGGCAGCCCGCAGGGCCTGAAGGGCCCCGCCATTCCCTTGGTCGCGCGGATCGTCGCGGTCGCCGATGTCTACGACGCGCTCCTCTCCCAACGCTCCTACAAGCAGGCCTGGGACGAGGAAACCGTGATCGAGGAAATGCGGCGCATGCGCGCCGTGAAGTTCGATCCGGAAATTCTCGACGTGTTCCTGGGCAAGCTGCCGGCGCCCACGGCCGGTTGACCCGGCTCCTTCCCGCACTTTTCCACGACGACCGGTATCGGCTGAGGTACCTGACTAAGCCAGCGAATCGTGGAGTATCTCCGCCGGGTGCCCCGCCCGGCGGCCGGTTCCGTCCCGGATCTGTTGGCGGCAGCTCGTGCCCGCCGCCGCGATGAGCGCGTCCGCGGGCGCGGCGCGCACGGCCGGGAACAGCACCAGTTCGCCGATGCGCATCGACAGCTCGTAGTGTTCGGCCTCGTAGCCGAAGGCGCCCGCCATGCCGCAGCAGCCCGACGGGATGACGGTCACCCGATAGTTGGCGGGCAACCCGAGCGCCCGAACGGTCGGCGCCAGCGAGGCCAGCGCCTTCTGGTGGCAGTGGCCATGCACCAGGACCGTGCGCTCTGCGGTCGTGAACGCGGCCGGTCCAATCCGTCCGCGGTCGGCCTCCCGGGCGAGGAATTCGTCGAACAGCAGGGCCCGGCCGGCCAGATCCCGGGCGGCGCCTTTCAGGCGCGCCGGCACGAGGTCGGGGTACTCGTCGCGAAAGCCGAGAATCGCCGACGGCTCGAGGCCGATGAGCGCCGCCTCGCCCGTCACGACTCCCTGGAGCCGCTCGACGTTGCGCGCGGCGAGCGCCTGCGCGGCGCGGACCAGACCCTTGGACAGCTGGGCCCGGCCGCTCGCGCCATGCTCCGGGATGATCACCGCGTAGCCCAGTCGGTTGAGCAGGCGCACCGCCTTGATGCCGACCTCCGCGTCGTGGAAATTGGTGAACTCGTCGGCAAAGAGAAAGACCGGTCCATTCGGATAGGAACCCGACCGGTTGGCGTTCCGCCCATGCCAGCGCCGCAGCGTGGCGGGCGGCAGCATCGGCAAGTCGCGGGCGGCGGCAAAACCGGCGGCGCGCTTGAGCGCGCCCGCCATCCAGCGGTTGCGCAGCAAGCCATTGTGCAGACCCGGTGCCAGCATGCCGATCCGGGCCAACCCGGCGTGTCCGGCGACCAGGCGGGTGCGCAGCGGGACGCCCCGCGCGTCGTAATCGTGCTGCCGCCATTCGGCCTTGAGGCGCGCCACGTCAACCGTTGACGGACACTCCGACCGACACGCCTTGCACGACAGGCACCGATCCATCACCTCGGTCACTTCGGCGCTGACCCACGGCCGGGCCGGATCGGCCGGATGGGCGAGCGCCTGGCGCAGGACGTTGGCCCGGGCCCGCGTGCTGTCGCGCTCGTCCCGGGTCGCCATATAGCTCGGACACATGGTGCCCCCGGAAGCCGGCAACTTGCGGCAGTCGCCGGAGCCATTGCATTTTTCGGCCGCCCGGACGACCCCCAGGGTGGCGCTGAAGTCAAAAACCGTTGCGTAGTCGGGCGTGGTCTGCCCCGGACCGTGGCGCAGCGCCGCGTCCATCGGAGGCGGATCGATGATCTTTCCCGGATTGAACAGGCCCGCCGGATCGAAGAGCGCCTTGATTTCCCGCATCATCGCATAGCAGGCGTCGCCGACCATGAAGCGGATGAATTCGCCCCGCAGGCGACCATCCCCGTGCTCGCCGCTCAGCGAGCCGCGGTATTTCTTGACGAGGATCGCCACATCCGTGGCGATCGCCCGAAACCGCGCCAAGCCCTCGGCGGTCTTCAGGTCGAACAGCGGCCGGGTATGCAATTCGCCGGCGCCCGCGTGGGCGTAATAGACGCACTCGATGCCGTACCGGCTGCGCATGAGCGCCTGGAATTCGTCGATGTAGGCCGGCAGATCCTCGACCGCGACCGCCGTGTCTTCCACGACCTCGCGGGGACGGGCGTCGCCAACCACGTTCGACAGCACGCCCTGCCCGGCCCGGCGCAAATCCCAAACCCGGTCGCAATCCGGGCCCCACAAGACCGGGAAAGCGTGGCCCAGTCCCGCCCCGCGCAGGTCCGCTTCCAACGCGCGGAGTGCACCCTCGATTTCCGCCCGCTCCTCGCGGCGGATTTCGATCACCAGGATGGCCCCGGGGTCGCCCTGGACAAAAAAACGATTCCGCGCCTGCTCGGGATTGCGCCGCGTGCATTCCAATACGTGGCGGTCGATCAGTTCGACCGCGCTCGGCTGCCGCCGCAGGGCGATCGCCACCGCGCCGAGCGCCTCGGACACCGACGAAAAATGCGCGCACAAGAGCGCGCCGGGCGGCGGCAACGGCGAACAGTCCAATTCGAACTCCACGCCCAGCACCAGCGTGCCCTCGGAGCCGGCGAGGAGCCGGCAGAGGTTGAACGGCCGGTCCGCCGCGGCGGGTTCGAACAGCGCGCTATCGGCCAGGGCGTCCAGCGCGTAGCCCGTGTTGCGGCGCGTCACGGCGGGTTTGGGGAAATGCTCCCGAATGAGGCGGCGGTTGCCCGGATCGCCCAAGAGGTCGCGCAGGCGGCGGTAGAGCCGCGTCTCCCGGGTGTCGGGACCGGCGCACTTGCCCGCAAATTCGGCGGCGGTCAACGGACCGAAGGCCACGGGCGAGCCGTCGCTCAGAAAACCGCGCAGTCCGATCAGATGATCGCGAGTGCTGCCGTAGACGATCGAATTGGCGCCGCACGAATTGTTGCCCACCATGCCCCCGATCATGGCGCGGTTGGCGGTGGAGGTCTCGGGGGCGAAAAACAACCCGTGGGGCCGCAGCGCCTGATTGAGCTCGTTGCGGATCACCCCCGGTTGCACGCGCACCCGACGGCGCACGGGATCGATGGCGATGATCCGATTGAGGTGGCGACCGCAGTCGACGACCAACCCGGAACCGACCACCTGGCCGGCCAGCGAGGTTCCGGCGCCGCGCGGAATCAGGCCGATGCGCTGCGCCTGCGCGAAGGCGATCAGTTCGCGCAGGTCGTCCTCCGCCGCGGGAAAGGCGACCGCCGCCGGCCGCACCTCATACTCGGAGGCATCGGTCGCGTACATCGTACGCGTCGCGCCATCCCAGCGCAACTCG
This sequence comes from uncultured Opitutaceae bacterium, assembly GCA_964634535.1. Classification (GTDB taxonomy): domain Bacteria; phylum Verrucomicrobiota; class Verrucomicrobiia; order Opitutales; family Opitutaceae; genus Palsa-1447. The sequence continues at coordinate 12,345 of CAZWMF010000025.1, forward strand.
CCGACCAGGCGGACAGCCAGGGCGGCCAAAACGGAGTCGGTCATCCCGAAAACTAAGGGCGGTGCGCGCCGGGTTGGCAATGGCGACAATGCCCGACCGGGGTTGCGCCCCGGGGCTACTCAGACGGGCACCGCGCCGGGGCGAACCGGCGAGGGCGGGCTGCGCCACTTGTCCCGGGGCACGGCGGCCAGCCCGATAATGACCAACTGCGCCACCACGAAGGTGATCAGCCCGCGATACGCGGCGTCGGTGAACCCATAGGTGTGGAGGCCCACGCTCAGCATGTTCGTGCCGAACCAACTCCAGGCCGTGACGACATTGCCGAACACCGCCATGGCCATCAGGCCGCGCGCACGCGCCAATCCCGCCCAGCGCACGTGCAGGATGACGGCATTCCAGATGACGATGATCAGGGCGCCGTTCTCCTTGGGATCCCAACCCCAAAACCGGCCCCAGGACTGGTCGGCCCAGATGCCGCCCAACACGGTGCCGATAAAGCTGAACACCGTGGCAAAGCAGACGATGCCATAAACCATGCGGTTCAACGAATCCGCGGTCGCGGCGTCGAGCGACCGGGTGAACACCCCGCGGACAATATAAAAAATAGCGAGAAACCCCGCGAGAAACGTGGCGGCGTAGCCCACGGTGACGGTCAAGACGTGGGTGGTCAGCCAGAAGTTGGAATTCAGGACCGCGCGCATCATCTCCATCGTGTCGCCGTTGAGGGCAAGATTTTGCGCGATCACCAGCGTGCCGAAACCAATCAAGGAACCGGCCGCGCTGGCGACGGCGTTGCGATGGATGCGTTCCAGGATCAGGCACAGCCCGGCCGCGCCCCAACCGATGAACAAGGCGGAGGAATAGAGGTTGGTCACCGGCGGCCGTCCCTCGAGCCACATCCGCGCGGCAATGCCGACCGTGGCCACGCTGAGCGCCAGCGCCATCAGGTAGAACGCGATCGGCCCGAGGATCTCCGGCCAGACGAGCCACGAGAAGATCGCGACGAGGAAGGCCGTCAAATACAGTAGCAAGCTCGCAAAAAACGGCTGGGCGAGGTTGAAGCGCGCCTCCCAGGCCGCGCGCTCGACCGCCGCCGGCTGCCGCTGGCGCATTTCGTCGCTCAACCCGCCCAGGGCCTCGTTGAAACGCCCGCTGTCTCCCCGGCGCCAGGCCGCGCCCATCCGGGCGAACATCATCAGGGTCGGGTCGATGGTTCCCTGGGTGGAAAATTCGGCGAGCCCTCGGCCCGCCGTCCGCCACTGGTCGGCCGGCGCTCCGGCGGCGGGGGGCACCACCCGCAACGGGCTGAACGTGTCCATGGCGCCGAAGGCGGCGCGCGCCTGAGCGACCTGCGCCGGCGCGGTGAGCAGGGCGAACAGGTCGACATCGTCGGGCGGCTCGACGCTGTATTTCAGCCGGCCATAGGTCTCCAAGCGCTGGTCGAGCGCGATCACCGCGCGCTGGAACGGCGTCCGTTCGGACGCATCCGTGCCTTCGGCCAGGCGGCTCTGCCGCTCCAATTCGGCCAGGCCGGGCTGCAACTGCTGGAAGGAGAAGCGCACGCCGTCGCCCGCGTCGGCGCTCGTCAGGTTGAAGACCGAAAGCAGGTCGGCGTTGTCGATGCGAAAGGCCGGATAGGCGTCGGCCACCGCGGGCCGGAAGAGCACCTCGGCCAGCCACTCCATCGGGGGGACGTCCCGCGCCCCCGCCACGAGCCGTTGGCGGCCCTGGAACATGAGCAGGGCGGTGCGGGCCACAGTATCCAATGGCTTGATGCGGCCTTCGGCCATGACCGGAATCCGCCCGAAGCGGGCGAGATCGGCGGCCGAATCGGCCCGCGCCGCGAGCCCGGTCGCGGCCAAGCCGGCCGCGGCCCAAAGCACGAGGACCCCGACCGATTGACGAGGGAAGCCGGGCTTCATTTGAAGGCCGGCGCCGGCCCGCCCCCCACCACCCGACCCGCGTTCCCCGCGGCCGCCCGGAGGGGCGACCGGCGTTTGCGCAGGAACCGCCAGAGATGCTGGCCAAATTGCAGGACCAGGCCCAAGGCGATCAGGCTGCACGCGATGTACGGCCAGCGCCAACTGGGGTTGCGCACGACCTGCAGGACCGACGTGCGCTCGTTGTTCGGGTCGTAGCCCGCCTGGTAGAAGGCCAGGCCGCCGTAACGGAGCGGATTGTTCATAAAGATGCGCACCTGCCGGTCGTCGTGCCGATCGTCGCTGCGCAGGCGCACGGTGCTCGCGAAGTCCTTCGGGATATCCGTCCCGGTGTAGACGGCGTGCGTGAACTTCTGCAGCGTGAGGGAAAACGGCAGGTAGTCGCGCTTTTCCCGCAGGGCGAGGCGGAAGGTCCGGTTTTGGTAGGTGAAGTCCTCGGGCTGCAGCAGCATGGCCGAGACGAGGTAGGTGCCCAGCGAACCCTCCGGGCTCTGGAGTTCGATATACGCGGTCGGCCAGTTAACCTCGCCGTCCTTGGTGGTGGTCGGCGCCGGCACGGCCACCGTGTCCGTGCCAAAGCCCATGGTCGCCATGACCGGCGCGGCGTTCGGCGCCTGTTTGCGCGGCAGGAGCGTGGCGTTCGCGTAATAGACGATCGGCCGGACGACGAACGGCAATTTGGCGTTCTGAATCGGCGCCGACTGCTGCAGCCAGCGGGTCGGAATGGCCACGACCTCGTCGAATTGGGGATTCGTCGTCTCGATCACGGCCAATTCGCTGTCGTGGAAGCTTTCCGCATACCGTCGGGTCTGGCCCTCGGTGATGCGCATCTGGCTGTCCTCTTGCATGAGCCCCGCAAGGCCTTCGCCCACCAGCAGCAAGATCA
>CAZWMF010000026.1:0-398 GCA_964634535.1 uncultured Opitutaceae bacterium
GTACCGTCGAGGCCGGTGATCTGAGCGGTGTAGCCCGTGCCGGCCGGCAGCGTTAGAAGCACAGCGGTATCGTTCGACCCGACCGGTAACTCAAAGGCGCCGACTTGGGTAAACGTAGAAGCAAGCGCCGAATTCCACGTTTGCGTGGTTGCGATCACGTTTTGGTTGGCGTCGTACACAGTAAGAACCGGTTTGGTGAGCGCCCCTGGGACGCCGAAGCCGGTTAGGGCAGGACCGTCGCCGCGGATCAGGACGACTTCGCTTCCGCTGCCTCCAATGAAAAATCCGGCGACGATCGGGTTGGCCGCAGTTACCCGACCCCGGGTGGATATGTTGACCAAGCGGGTGGTGGGCGTCCCGATGTCAGCGTCGTAAACTTCGGCCAGTGCCACACCAGT
>CAZWMF010000026.1:408-14676 GCA_964634535.1 uncultured Opitutaceae bacterium
ATTTGCGCGGTATACGCGGCGGCGGGGAGGGCTTGGAGCAGGGCCGAATCCGCCGAGCCAGCCGAGAGATCAAACGCACCGGTTTGAGCGAAGGCAGCCTGCAGGGCGGCCGTGCCGCCCAAAGTTGTGCCCCAGGCGGTGTTGGCGGCGACGCTAGCCGCTTTTGAATCGAACAGGGTTAGTGCGGGGGCGGCGAGCGCGTTCGCCACGCCGTAACCAGTGAGTGCGGGGCCATCGCCGCGGATAAGCACCCTCTTATTGCCTGTACCGGAGATTACAAAACCCTGAGTCAGGGCGTTGGCGACACCCACGCCAACGTTCGCGCGGGTGGACAGATTGACCAGCCGGGCCTGAGATACGCTGGTGGTGAACGTGACGGACGTGCTGCCGAAGCCATTGGCCACGGCGACCGTGTAGGTTCCGACGTTTTCAGTACCGAATGTGGGTATGGTATAGCTCGAATTGGTAGCGCCAGAAATGGCGACGGTATTGAATGACCACTGGTAGGTCATGGCGCCGCCGGCGGCGGAGACGCTCAGCGTGATGGGGTCGCCCATCGGCACCTGCGGCGCCATAGGCGAATTCGAGGTGATTATTGGCGGGCCAGCCACGGACAGGGTCGCGGGGTTCGAGATGGAGCTACCGGCCGCATTGGTAACGATGCATCGGTATTGGTCTTGGTCATAAGTGGTATCGACATTGCTGACGATCACCAAGGCGTTGGCCGAGCCGCTATAAGAGCCGGCGTCGGTGAGATTGGTCCAGGTGGATGTGTCGGCCAATTCGACTTGCCACTGGTAACTCAGGGTTCCAGTCCCGGTCGCCACTACCTCGAACGCGACGTTTTGCCCTGTCATCACCGATTCACCAACCGGCTGGATTGAGGTGACGATGGGCGGTCCGAACACCGACAATGTCGCGGCGCTCGAGGTTATGGCGCCTGCGACATTGGTCACGATGCATTGAAATTGGTAATGATCGTAAGTGATATCTATGTTGTTGACGAGCAGCGTAGCCGTGGCCGAACCGCGATAAGCGCCGCCATCGGTCAGATTGGTCCAGGAGGAGGTGCCCGTTAGTTCGACCTGCCACTGGTAACTCAGGGGCGCTGACCCGCCCGCGACCACCTTGAACTCGGCACTTTGGCCCGTTGGCACCGTTTGGCTAACCGGCTGAACCTGGACCGACGGCGCGGTTGCGGGAACGACCGACAGGGAAACCACCTGACTCGAGACCGCGCCTCCGGCGGTGACTACGGTGAGATAATAGCTGCCGACGTCGAGGGAATTGAGGTAATTGATCGTCAGGCTGCCCGCTTCGCCAAGGACATACTTGCTCCCGTCGATGTTGATAGGGGTGCCATTGATGTACCAAATCCACACCACATTGGCCGGTTCCTGGGCGGAACCTCCAAAGGTGACCAATGGAGTGAAAGTCGCGCTTCCCGAGACTGATCCCACTTGGTTGGTCGGTTGTGTCGCGATGCTGGGAGCGGGAATACTGGATGAACTCTTCGTTCCAATGAATAGAAAAGTCCGAGCCGTGTAATCGGCGGCGATGAACGCCCCCGGTATCGTCGACGTGTTCAAACTCCCGACCGTGGTGAATGAAAGTTCGACCAAATAACTCAAACCCCCGTTGAGGGTATTGGCTGGTATGGTAAAAGCCGTTACCGGCGTAAGGGCCACGGTTGCTCCATCCACCGGTGCGGTTGCATAAAGGATGGTTGATTCCGAGTTGTCGGCGCTCGTGAGGCCGACGACCTTGCACTCGATCAACCCGGCAACTCCGACGTTCGCATACGCGGCGAATACGTTCGTATTCAGTGTCACCGCTTGGGTTGGGTCGACGACGAGAATGTTATTGGTCCAGATCCCGTTGGAGATGCTGCTGACCCGGGGAATGCTCGATGGAATCAAGTATTCGGCGCCGACGGAAAACGACAGGGTCGGGAACGACCCACTCAGCGTGTAGGTTCCGACTGGGAAAGCCGCGTCCAGGTCGGTCGGTCCCGCAAAAGGCTCCGCGTATTCAAAGGTGACAAGTTCGGGGCCCAATGGCAATCCGAACGCGACGCCGTCGGGAAGGGTGAGCGTTGATTCGCCGACACCGGCGTACGGGCCCGGAGTCTGAACCGTAAAAAGGTAGGGCAATCCCGACGGGGTGGGTTCGGTCCCCGAAGCGTCCTCTTGAAACGAGATTTCGAGCTTCGAAACGGTATAAGATGGAATCCATAGGCTCGACGCGCTGACCAGCGGCGCCGTTGATAAGATGACGACAAGAGCAAGTTGCTTCACACGCATGAACCAAAGGAGCCTCAAATGATTTCTTATCTCGAGCAATGCAGGTTTCACTACTCAGTCCAACGATGATAATGGAAATGGTCCCGTTCACTCCAGGAGATGGATTTAGGTAGGCAAGCGCTAATTGGCCATCAACCTGGCCTACGCCAACGACTCACGGACAATGAAACGTCCTTTAGACCCTTCATTCTGGGGCGATCGCTCCAGCCCGGTTATCGGTGTGCGCCCGCCTTCGCTTCGCTACGGCGGGCAATTTTTCGCTTCGCGAAAAATTGGTGCGCCACGAGGGAATCGAACCCTCCTCTCAAGCTTGGGAAGCTCACGTTCTACCGATGAACTAGTGGCGCGGGCCGGAGACCTGGCTAAGCCTTAGCGGTCCGGCCCCGGGCGTCAAGGCTCCTGCGGAAAAGCTCGGCCGGCCCTGGCGCTTGATGCATTCCTCGCTAGATTTACCCCCAACATGAAACCCTCGTTCCCCTTCGTCCGCATAGCCGCCGTGTGCGGCGCCCTCGCCGTCGCCTCCTCGGGCTTCGCCGCCGTTTCGATCGGCCAGGCGGCCCCGGATTTTAGCCTTGCCGGCATCGACGGCCAAACCCACCACCTGTCCGACTATTCGGGCAAAATCGTCGTCCTCGAATGGAATAACCCGGATTGCCCGATCGTGGCCAAGCACTACCTGTCCGGTAACCTGCCGGGCATGCAACAGGCGGCCACCGCCCAGGGCGTCGTCTGGCTTCTCGTCAATTCGGCGGGGCCGGGCCGGGAGGGGGGCGACTACACCGACAGCCAACTCAAGGCTTGGCTGCAGGCCCGGCACTCCAATCCAACCGCCTATCTGCGCGACCCGGCGGGCACGGTCGGCCATGCCTATGGCGCCAAGACGACGCCGCATATCTTCATCATCAATCCGGCGGGCCAGCTGGTCTACGAAGGCGGGGTCGACAGTATCCGCAGCGCCGATCAGGACGACATCCCCCGGGCCGTGAATTACGTCAAGGCGGCGCTGACCCAGGTGGAAGCCGGGCAACCCGTCGCCAAACCGACGAGCCAGCCCTATGGCTGCTCGGTCAAGTACGCGTCGGCCGATTGAGGATAACGCGATTCGCCAGGCTGGGCGGCCGCAATCCTCCGAGCCCGTTCGGATCCACCAAGCCGGGTACAGCGCAAACTGCCCCGGCTGGCGCCGCCGGTTTCGGACGTCAAACTGCGGCCGGAACCGGGACCGTGGTCTCGAAGACCTCCGGGTCGATTCGGCCCTCGGCCACCCGCTTGACCGAGCCGGTCATGCGGATGCTGTTGGCGTCGCCAATTTCGATGCCGATCGCCCCGCCGGGCATGTGCACGGTGACGATCGTGTCGACCAAATCGAGCTTGTGGGCCACGGCGGCGGCGGCGCTCGAACTCGAGCCCGACGCCAGCGTATAGCCGGCGCCGCGTTCCCAGATTTCGATGATGATGTTGTTGCGGTCGCGCACCTTCATGAACTGGACGTTGGTGCGCTTGGGGAACAGGGGATGCTTCTCGATCAGGGGGCCGTAGGTCGTGGCCAAGGCCGGGGAAATGTCCTCAAGCAAAATCACGCAATGCGGGTTGCCGATGGTCGCCGCGCAGAAGACGAATTCCCGGTCGCCGGCCTGGAGCCGCTCGTTGATGACTTCGCGGGGCATGCCGGCCACGGGGATCTTGCCCGCATTGAAGCTGACGAGCCCCATGTCGACCGTGATGAGCCGGCCATCGTCCTTGAGTTCCGAGCGGACGATCCCGCCGGGCGTTTCGATGGTGAAAACGAGTTCGGTGGCCAGGGCCCGGTCGTGGATATAGCGCGAAAAGATCCGCAGCCCGTTGCCGGACTTTTCCGCTTCGGAGCCGTCGGGATTGAAAATGCGCAGGCCGAAGCGGGCCCGGGTGGAGGGCAGGGGGCCCCAGAGGATGCCGTCGGCGCCCAATCCAAAATTGCGGTGGCAGATCGAGCGGATCTGGGCGGGCGTCGGCGGCTTGGCCGCGCCGAGGTCGGCCGGGTCCAGGACGATGTAGTCGTTGCCCAGCGCCGAGTATTTATGGAAGCGCATGGGGCTCATGAATTACCCAGGAGCGGGCAAAACGCACGGACATTTTGGGGAGGATCAGGCCGCCGCTTCCGGCTTGGCCGCGGGGCTGGGCGAGAAGCCAAAGAGTTTGGACTTCTTGATTTCCGCGGCCACCGGGGCGGGCACCATCTGCTCCCAGGTGGCGTCGCCTTCCTTGATCCGCTTGAGGACGTCGCGGGAGAAAATGTTCAGGGTGCTGGGATCATAGCCCACGATCGAATCGATGTAGTGGTTTTCCAGCAGGTAATCGTAGAGGTTGCGGAGGTGGTCGGCCACCTGGGCGTTGCGGGCGTGGATGAGCACGTTCGAGGCGAAGCCATGGGTCGCGCCGGTGCCCCAGCCGGAGGTCACATAGCGGTCGTAGGCCTCCTGCTTCATGGGGTAGATGTACAGGCGAACCGAATGGCGGAACATGCGGCCGAACGATTCCAGAATGCCGCCCTCCAGGTTCTCGTAGTACTTCTCGTTGAAGATTTCCAGGAGGTTGTTGATGCCCATCGCCACGCCGATCATCTCCTTCGTGTACCGCCGGAAGTACGACGTCAGCCGGTAGTACTCCGAATAGTTCGAGATCATGGTCGTGAACCCGATCGCGCCCAGGAGGTCGACCCGGGCGAGAAAATCCCGGGGGTCGATGGCGCCGCCGGCCAGGAGATTGTTCATCGTGATTTCCATCAGGACGATGACGTCCTTGCCCTTGACCGAGGGATCCTGGACGAACTGCGCGGTGGCGCAGTTGAGCATGTCGACGTTGACGTTGGTGACCGGCCGGAAGCTGCCGCGCTCCACCATGATCGCCTTGTGGTACAGGACCTCGGACGGCTGCACCACCTCCTGGTTCGGGCCGAACATCACGGCGTTGGTGAGCCCGTATTGGACGAGGAGCAGCGACATGAGCCGGTTGTCCACCACCGCGAAGGCCGGACCGCCGAACTGCAGCATGTCGACCTCGATCCGCTCGGCGCCTAGGTTGTCGATGAGCGACTGGACCAACTTGGCCGGATCGTTGCGGTAGTAGGCCGCCCCGTACACGAGATTGGTCCCGATGATGCCGAGGGCCTCCTGTTGCGAGACGTTGTCCTTGTCCCACATCCGCACGTGCAGGATGATTTCACTCGGTTCGCCCTTGGGCTGGGTCTGGAAGCGCACGCCCATCCAGCCATGGCCGTCGTTCTTGCTCTTGTAGCTCTTGGCCGCGACCGTGTCGGCGAAGACAAAGAAGGTCGTGGTGTCGCCCCGCACGCTGCCCAGCCGCTCGATGAGCAGCTGGAATTCGTGGTCGAGCATGAGCTTGAGCCGCTCCTTCGACACGTAGCGGGGCGCCTTCCCGTAGATCGCGTCGCTAAACGCCATGTCGTAGGCGGAGATCGTCTTGGCGATCGTGCCCGAGGCGCCGCCGGCCTGGAAAAACACCCGGGCGACCTCCTGGCCGGCGCCGATTTCCGCGAAGGTGCCATACAGCGGTTCGTCCAGATTGACGGTCAACGCCTTCCGGTTGGTCGTGAGGAGTTCCTTCTGATCGGGCATGGCGGGGCTAAATTGGAGCAAAAGGCCACGGAGGCAAATCGTTATCAAAGTGCCCTAATCGACTATAACGGCACCAGCGTGCGTTGGATGAAGCGCAGCAAATCCCTTCTTTCTCCTGGTGCCTAGCCCAGCGTGGGTTACAGTGCCCCCGGCATGAAGAATTTTCTCACGTCGCTCCTCGGTTCCCTCGCGGCTTTGTTCCTCTTCTCGATCGGTGCCTTCCTCCTGTTTATCGGGATCATCGGGGCCATTGTGTCGGCCGGCGTGCGCCGGGCGCAGCCGGCGGAAGCCCGGATCGAGAATGGGGCCTATCTGGTCTACGACCTGTCGACCGACGTGACCGACGCCCCCCCGGCGTACGATTTCGACGGCTTGGGCAGCCCGGACGGCCAGCCGCTCCAGCTCCATACCGTGGTGCGGGCGATTCACGAAGCGGCCCGCGACGACCGGGTGGCCGGCATCGTGCTAATTGGCTCCTTCAATCCGGTCGGGGTCGGCGCCGGCTACGGGGCCCTGCAGGAACTGCGGGGGGCGATCGCCTCGTTCAAGGCGAGCGGCAAGCCGGTCAAGGCCTACCTCGAATACGCGTCGACCAAGGACTACTACGTCGCCTCGGTCGCCAACGAAATCAACCTCGACCCCTACGGCATGATCTACATGCCCGGCCTCTTCGTCCAACCGTACTTTCTGAGCGGCACCTTCGAGAAATACGGCATCGACTTCCAGTACACCCGGGTGGGCAAGTACAAGAACTACGTCGAAACCTTCACCCGCCAGGATATGAGTCCGGAGAGCCGGGAGGAGACCCAGCGGCTGATCGACGACATCTGGGGCAGCGTGGTGCGCGGCATCGGCGCGGCGCGCAAATTGAGCCGGGCGCAGATCCAGGCCGTGGTCGACAGCCAGGGCCTCATCCGGGCCGACGCCGCCAAGGCCGCCCGATTGGTCGACCGCGTGGCCTATCGCGACCAGGTGATCGAGGGCCTGCGCAAGGAGACCGGCCCGGCGTTGGGCACACACACGTTCAAGCAGGTTTCCCTGGCCAACTACGCGAAGCAACTGCGGCCGGAGTTCGGCACCGGCTCGGGCTCGGTCGCGGTCGTGTACGCCGAGGGCGACATCGTCGACGGCGAGGGCACCCACAACGACATCGGCGGGGTCCGCTTTGCCCGGGAAATCCGCAAGCTGCGCCAGGACGACAACGTCAAGGCGATCGTCCTGCGGGTCGACAGCCCCGGCGGCAGCGCCTCCGCCGCCGAAAATATCCAGCGCGAACTCTGGCTCGCCCGGCAAACCAAGCCGGTCATCGTTTCGATGGGCAGCTACGCGGCCTCGGGCGGCTACTGGATTTCCGCCTACGGCAACCACATCTTCGCCGAGCCGACGACCATCACGGGCTCGATCGGGGTCTTCGGCATGTTCTTCAGTTTTGAGAAGCTCGCCGGCAGCGTCGGCGTCACCTTCGACCAGGTGAAGACCGGCAAGTACGCCGGCCTCATGTCCACGGTCCGGGCGAAGTCGCCCGAACAGATGGCGGTATTTCAGAACATGGTCGATTGGATCTACGGGGAATTCGTGTCCAAGGTGGCCGACGGCCGACGGCTGCCCAAGGCCACCGTCGAGGAAATCGCCCAGGGCCGGGTCTGGTCCGGTCTCGAAGCCCAGCGCCTTCACCTGGTCGATGAAATCGGCGGCCTGGAAAGCGCCATCCGGTACGCCGGTCGGGCGGCCGGCTTGGGACCGAATCCGCGGATCATCGAGTACCCCGGCAAGCGCTCCTTCGCCGAGGCGCTCGCCGAACTCTTCGGCCGGACGATCCCCGAAACCGATAAGGCCCAGTCCGGCCTGATCGGCGACATCGAACGCACGGCCGAACAGCAATTGGCCACCCTGCGTTCGTTCAACGACCCAGCGGGGGTCTACGCCCGGTTGCCCCTCGGCCTCGACGTCCGCTAAGCCCTTTCCCATGGCGACGCACACCCTATCCTCCGATTGCCCGGCCACGGCGATCCCGGCCGGCACCCCGGTCGTCCTGGTCAAGGGCACGTCCGTTTTCATTACCCAGACCCTCGGCGGCAATATTACGGTGCAGACCGATCAGGGGCTCTTTCGGGTCGCCAAGGACCAAACTTCGGCGATCGCCGGTTATACGCCCGCCGCGGACGAACCCGTCGCCCCCGTGACCTCGGCCGACGGTTTCCAGGAGGAGGCCGTCTGGGCCGCCCTGAAGACCTGTTTCGACCCGGAGATCCCGGTCAACATCGTCGACCTCGGTCTGGTCTACGACCTGTCGGTCGAGAAGACGCCGTCCGGCGGTCACCGGCTGGACGTCAAGATGACGCTGACCGCCCCGGGTTGCGGCATGGGTCCGGTCATCGCCGATGACGCCCGCCTGAAGATCGCGGCTTTGCCGGGGGTCGAGGAGGCCAAAGTCCACATCGTCTGGGATCCGATCTGGACCCCGCAAATGATTTCCCCCGAAGGGCGCAAGCGGCTGGGCTTGGAGTGAACTTAGGCCGTCTTCGTGTGGGTGATGCCCTTGCTCGAGAGATACCCGGCGTGACTGATGCCGAGGAGCCACACGGTGCCATCCGATAATTGGGGTAACTTCGACAGGTCGGCGTCGGGCGAGGCCAGGCTGTGGAGCACGCTCCAGAAGAACGCGAGGCCGGTGATGATCGTGAATAGAAACATCTGAACTTTAGCCAGGTCGACCTGGGTCGTGTTGCCCACCTCGTCGCCCTCGAAAAGGTCGGTGAACTTCGCGTCGGCCGAGCTCGAATTGGCATAGATGAGACCCTGCCGATTTTGGTCGACCGCGGTGGTCGATTCCTGGGTGATCAGGGCCGTCTTGGCCGTGGCGTCGTCGTGCGGATCCTGATCCTTCTTGGTCGAGAGAACCAGGGGTGCGCCGATCAGGGAGGTCGTGCTGATGCCCATCAGGGCCCAGAGGTGCCAGTCCATTTCGATATCGAGCGGGTTTGTATCGCCCCGTGCCAGCCGCGCCAAGGCGCAGGCCAGATAGGCGCCGAGGACGAGCACGGTCCAGAGCGCCATCTGGAAGCGCGCCAGGCTCATGACATTGTACTGGTTGATCAGGGCCCCGCCGATCCGGTGGGAAATGCAGCGGCCGAGGAGGAGGATAAGCGCCGTCAAGCTCAGGGCGATCCCCAGGAGGCGACCGCCGCCCGGCAGAAATAGTCCGCTTAGGAGCATGGCGACGACCAAAACGACGATGCCCAGGGTGGCCAGGCCGGATGGGAGCGGCTTGCCCCCGCCGCCGTTCGCGCCGGTCGCCCGCGGGGCGACCGGTTTCAGGGTAATTTGGGTCAAGGACATAGGGAGGTAAGGGATCGCGAGGGTCAGGAGCCGCCTTTCAGGACGACGGAGCGGGTTCGGCCGCTATCGGACCAGGTGATATGGACCGACCGGGACAGGAGGCCGAGGCCTCCCGGAACCTGGGTGGCCGCGAGCCGGAGGAGGGCGGCCAGCACCCGGCAGCCGAAGGGCTGGGCGGCCAACTCCGCCAAGCCGTCGCTGCACGCGGCGAAGAGCGTGTGGAAATCGCCCTGGCGGGTCTGGAGCAGGCTCAAAGCCCGCGGCACCTGGTTGAGCACCGCGTCCTGCAGGTCGGCGACCGAGGCCTCGGCCGCAATCGTCGCGGCCGACCAAACCCGGCCGTTCGGATCTTCGCCTTCGGCCGCGACCAGGGGGCCCGGGCACTGGATCGCCGGCAGGTCGGCCCGGCAACACCGGGGCACCGTGCTCGTGTCGGGATTGGGTGTGGCGAGGAAACTGGACCACATCTGCGCGTAGGCCTGGCCCCGGCGATTGCCTTGGGCCCGTTCGGCGAATTGCTCGACGTCGGCCGTGCACGGCAGGGCCCAGGCCAGGGCATAGGGCCCGTACATCGTCCGGTAGGCCGGTCCGGTCAGCGCCGGCAGAAGGAGCTGCAGGGCCGCCTGGGGAGCGACCAGGGAAACCGTGGCCGAGCCGGTCAGGCCGGCGGCGACGCCGGATTTTGATAGCGCGGCCAGCGTGTCGGGCACGCTGTCCGAATCGGACGCTCCGATGAGGACCGCGTGGTCGGCGAGTGTCTCCAGGATCGAGCCCAAGTCGACGCCCGTCCAGGCGAAGGCCACGGAAAGGCCCACGGTAAAGTCGCCGGCCGTGGGCGCGGCGAGGGGGGCCGGCATGGCGGCGTTTAACTCGACCGAATTGGCCTGGGTTGCCCCGAACCAGGTGGCCGTGTAACCGCGCTTGCCCAGGAATGAAAACTGGCGGAGCAGACCGTTCTGCGGGGTCCGGGTATCGAGTTCGATGAAGCGCGTCTGCGCCGAATCCAGGCTCTTTAGAAAGACGTAGCCGAACACGCCAAACGAGAACCCATAGCCCACGTCGATCTGCTGGATGGTCTGGCCCAGGAGCCGGGTCACGACGATTCCGTCGGGCGGATTCAAGGCGGTCACCGCGCTCAGGTCCAGGCTCACGATGGCCGGCAGATGGGCGTCGAGGGCGGCGTCCGGCACGCTGAATTGCACCGCGAGGGCGTCGCTCGTCAGGCGCTGCCAGGTATAGGTGAATTGCGCGCTGACCTTGGCTGTGATCCGCCCAACCAGATCGGTGGCCAGGGCGGCGAGCTCGGTTTGGAGCCAACTGAGCGCCGACTGGGTCGGATCCGACAGGCCAAGCTTGGCGGCCACATCGGCCACGAGCTGGGTTTGCGCCAGGCTCAGGGAGCCGGCGCCGGCCGCAAGAGCGGCCCGAAGGTCGGCCGCGAGTACGCCGGCCAGTTGGGCCGCCGCCGCGGTGATGAGGGCGTCCAGGTCCGGCTCGGAGACCGACACGCTCAGGCCGAGGCCGCCATCGAGACCCAGCGAGGTCGACGCCTGCTTCGTGATCGAGAAGCGGGTCGCGCCGGGGTTCGGCCGCTGGGCGTAAATGCGGTAGCCATCCGTGACCTGGCCCGTGACCGACAGGGTCGCCGACGGGCCGGCGGTAAATGAAAACGGTCCGGCCGCGCCCAGGACCGAGGCCACGGTTTCCGCCAGGGCCGGCGCCAAACTCGTATAGGTCAGGCTCAGGGTGAGGCAGAGGCCGCCCTGAATGCCCAAGGACACGGTCTCGGTCGGACTGAGACTCTGGAGTTCAGCGCTCGAAAACACCGTCTTGAAGTTCTGGGCCGCCGCCTGGAGCGCATCCCAGATCGGGGTCGTGCGCGCGAAGGCCGTGCAGGCGCTGATGTCCAGGGCGAAGTTGCCACCGAGGCCGACCGCACCGTTGGCGCCGACCGTCAATTTGTCGGCCACCTTGCCTGTGGCGGACAGTCCGGTCAGGACGAGATAGGCCTGGGTGGCGTCGTAGGGCACCGGGGCTTCCAAGAGCGGAGCGTTGGCTGGATCTTGGGCGGCCGGCGGGGTCGACTTTTCCAAGTCGAAATACCCGTCGACGTTGGCGTCGCTCGCGCTATTCACGACCGCGAAAGCGGCCTGGGCGCCGGCCGACACGCTGAAACTGCCCAGGCTGTTGGGCAGGGCGATCGTCTGGTTTTGGGCCGGCAGAGCCAGCGTCGCGGGGCTGCTGGGCAGAGACGGGTCGCCGATTGGCTTACTCGTGGCGAGCCCGGCCAGGATGGACAGGTCTGGCGGGAGCTTGAGAGCGGACATGCGTAAGAATTGTGGACGCGCCGAACGGGCGTTTCGTTCAAAGGTGGCGCCGATAGCGGCCGACCGGGGTGGCGTTAGACCGCGCCGACCGCGTAGGTGGGGGCCGGATTGCCGGCCGCGTCGATCGTCAAGTTGGGCGGCCGATAGTTGGTATTGGCCGCGATTCGCGCGACCGCGGTTCCGGCAAGCGTGGCATTGGTCGCAATGGTGCGGCGAACCGGGATGCCCCAAAGGGGCGTCCAGGACTCGTGGGCGATTCCCAGGGGATTGGAGTGCCCGGGCGTCGTGAAGGCGCTGTAGATGTCCGGATCGAACACGAGGCCCTGCGCGGCCGCATTGCGCATCATCCAACCGAGGGTGATGTCGGCCAAGCTCGAATCCGGATAGCCGCCGCCCACGTCGCAGTGCACGCCGGGGAAGTAGTATTGCAGAATGGTCTGGCCGGGCGCCGGCGCACCCGTCCACAGGGTGGCCGGGAACTCCTCGCGCCGCTCGTCGATCGAGACCGCATGGACCGCCGTCTGGATGTCCGGGTGGAGCCCCGTGTCGAGAAACTGGGCCGACGCGGCGACCCCGCCAAACAGGGCGGGAATGCCCAGAGAACCCACGGTGTCCCAGACGCCGACCATCGTGATTTTCGCGTCGTAGAAGTTGAGCGGTCCCAGGAGCGCGGTGCGCTGCGCCGGATTGCGATAGGCGGTCATGCAGTCGTTTAGCATCGCGTCGCTAAAGCCCCCGGTGGGCAGACCGCAGACGGCGATCATGCCGGCCAGGCTGCGGGCCGTGTAGGCGCCCCGGCTAAACCCGAAGATGAAAATCCGGTCGCCGGCATCGTACACCTGGGCGATCTTCGTGTACCCGTCCTGGACTTTGGCGATCAGGCCGTCGCCCACGGCCCCGCCGAGCAGTTTCTGGATTTCCGTGCCGTCCGAGCCGACGCCGTCGTCGTAATAGGGCACCTGGGAGGCGCCGTTGACGATCGCCCGGTAGAGTTTGACGACGTTGGTGTCGCTGTCGGCCGTGTCCCAGGTTCCGTCGGCGCAGAAAATAATGGTCTTAGGCATGGTGAGTGGATGGGGGTTGATGGGGTGACGGTCCGGCTCGGCCGGCCGTCGGGGTGAATGTCGGAACTAACGCACCGATTCCAGGGGTTTGGCCACGGGCGGACACGGTCGGATTCCCGGACGGGAGACATCCCAGGGCAGACAGCAGGGAGGCGCCGGCCGGGGCACGTGCACAAAGCCCTTGTTCACCGCCCAGCGCATGAGTTCGGCCGTCGTGTGCAGCCCCAATTTGGACATGATCCGCTGGCGATGCGAATGGATCGTCGCCACCGACAGCCCAGCCGCCTGGGCGATTTCCCGGTCGGACTGGCCCGCGCCCATCGGGGGCACGAGCTCGAGTTCGCGGTCCGACAAAATCTTGAAGAAGCAGTCGGGCGCGCAGCGCAGTTGGCGCATCGCGTGCAGGACGAGCGCCGGAAAATACGAGCGGCCGCTCAGCACCTCCTCGATCGCGTAGGGCAATTCCTCGACCGCCCGTTCGGTCTTCCAGACCAGGCCATTGACCGAGCCCCGGCCCAACCGGTACAGGGTCGCCTCGTCGGCGCACGAGGTCAGAAGCAAGATTCGCGGGCAGGGCCGCAGCTTGGCGAGTTCAACGGCCACCGCGTACCCGTCGATGTCCGGCATGAGCAATTCCAAGAGGACGAGCGCCGGCTGCTGGATTCGGGCCGCCTCGAGTCCGGCCCGTCCGCTTGTCGCCACGCCGAGATACCGACAGTTGGTCCGCTGCTCGATCACCCGGCGAAATACGGTCGTAGCGACCGCGGCATCGTGGTCAATGTGGAGGAGCGTGCCGGTGGAATGGACGGACTCGGTCGGCATCGGGAGTGAGACGGGAGAACTCCTTGCAGCAGATACGGTGCCGATCCCTGGACCGTCTCGGCGCGAAGACAAGGGAAAACGCCCGACTCGCGCCGGTGTCGCCCGAACGTAACCGCGCCCGGCCGGGTGCGATCGCCGCAACCGGCCTCAAGCCCCCTTCGTGAATTCCCCCGGACACCCGGGAGTATTGATTTACAAGAAACTCCGGTCCAATGCTTTAAATGCCATCTGCCGCCAATGTATGCGTGCTCAATTGCACGGCCACCGAGTCGGCCCGGACCGGGGCCGCGCCCGTGGCGCCCACTGTCATAAAATCGATGTTCAGGGTCTGGGGATCGGCCGACACCCGGAGGTAGCCATAAGCACTCGACTGGCCGTATTCGTACGTCAGGTCGGTCGAGGCCACCGCCGCGCCGCTGTCCATGTAGGCGACGGAGGTCCTGGGCTTGGGCGGCGTGGCCGGTGCGCCGGCCGTGCCGCGCGCGATCGGATCGAGATTGAATCCGCCCACGCCACTGACGACGAAGGGCACCTGGTACGGCTTGCCTGCGAATGTGAATTTCCGGGTGTAGCGCTGGCTGTTGTGCGCGTGCCCCGAAATGACCGCATGCGGATAGACGCCGGTCGCCAGGCAGATTTGGTCAATCTGTTTAAGCATGTTCGGGCTGCCCCCGGGGTACTTGTCGGTCTTTGGCCAATAGCTGAAGGGTGGATGATGGATGGCGATCACCACCGCCCCGGCGTAGCCGCTCGTCTTGATCGCGGTCAACTGCGCCGTCAGGAAGGCGAGCTGGGCATC
>CAZWMF010000027.1:0-6729 GCA_964634535.1 uncultured Opitutaceae bacterium
ATGACCTCTCGCGCTGGCTGTCGGGTTCCCGCCGACATGGCCTGAGCGCCCAGTCCGAGTTGGCGTCGACGACGCGGCCCAAAGGACTCCGGCGTTCGGACGACGACTCGGCGGCATTGCGATCGGACGAACGCAGCGTGATCGTCGATCAATATCGGGACGTCCTCGCCCAGATGGCTCTGCCCAGGGAAACGGCCTCGCGTCTACTCGACCTCCTGACGGACCGGATCGACGCGGTCTTGGATGCACAGGACGCGGCCATGCGCGAGGGTTATGCCGAGGGTTCGGCCGAAACCGCGCGCGCCGTCGCGCTGGCGGTCGCCGGGGTCGACCGCGAAATCGCCACTTTGGTCGGCGTGGATGGAGGGCGCCGTCTCGATGGTTTCGCTCCGACGCTGGCGCCCGAGCCCGTCGCGCCGCCGGCCCAGACCGACGTCCCCACCGTGGTGAACGTCGTGGTTCAGAATTCTCCAGCGCCGAGCTATGCGGACATGGGCGTGGCCACAGAACCTTCGGCCGCCTATCCGTCTTACTATCCCTACGCCTTTTATCCGGTCACGACCTTCTGGGTCGGGCGGCGAACGCCACCGCCGTTCTCCTTTCACCGCAACGGAATCGAACGGGCACACCGACGCTAGTGTGCCGAGATCGCCGTCGAATTTCTCGGATCAGCCGGACGACCTCGTCCTCCGGCCGGCCCGGGGCCATATCAAGGGACGTCGTAGATTTCGACCAGGGCGACCCCGGTCGTCTGATTGAGCCCGCTTACCTGGGCGGTATAGGCGCCCGGCGGCAGGGTCACCACCATCGCGCAATCGGCCGATCCGATCGGCAGGACAAAGGCATAGACTCCGTCCATGATCGGCTGCGTGGCCGCTTGGATGCCGGCGGGCACGGTCGACGAACCCGGCAGCGGCGCCCCTCCCCACCCGGTGTTGGTCGCGACGGCCGCACCGGTGCTGTCGAAGAGCGCGAGTTGCGGAGTAGCCAAGGCTCCGGCGATCCCGAACGGGGTCAGCGCCGGACCGATGCCCCGGATCAAAATTGTCTCCGAACTGGTTCCCGCGACCACAAAACCCGCGACCAAGACGCCCGAACCCGTGTTGACCCAGGCGCGAGCCGAGAGATTGCTCAAGTGCGACGTTGGAACACCCGAATCGGCGTCGTACAGCTCGGCCAAAGCAACGCCGGTCGTCCCATTTAGCCCGCTCACCTGCGCCGTGTACGCCGCCGCCGGCAGGGTCGCGAGCATGGCCCCGTCGGCCGAACCGGCCGGCAGGGAAAAGGCGTACACTTGATTGAATGCCTGGGAGGTCGCCGGTTGAACGCTGGCACCGGAATCCGACCCGCCGGTCACCGACGGGTTGCCCCAGCCCGTATTGGTCGCGATCACGGCGGACGTGCTATCGAAGAGCGTCAGGAGCGGCTGGGCCAAGACGCCGGCCACCGAAAAGGTATTTAGCGTCGGACCGATTCCGCGAATCAAGACCTGCTTGGCATTCGCCCCAGCGACCACGAACCCGACCACGAGAACCTGCGAGCCCGCGCCCACCCAGGAGCGGGAGGAAAGATTGATCAGGCGCGCGGCCACCGTGACGGCTATGCTCGCCGTGCTGCTGGACGTCGAGCCATCGGACCCCACGATCGAGGCGGTATAGTTCCCCGCTTGGTTGGTGCCAATATTTGGCAGGCTCAAGGTGGCGCCGGTGGCCCCCGGCAGAACCACGCCGTTGAATTGCCATCGATAGGAGCCGCTCGCCGCCCCGCTGAGCGTCGGATTCGAGCCGGCGGTAACCGATTGCGTGGATGGCGTAAGCGAAAAAGCGACCGGGTTCACTTGAAGAATCGCCGCGCTGGTCGCGACCGATCCGGCGCCATTCGTAACGACGGCATAGTAGCTACCCGCGCTGCCCGAAGAGACATTGTTAAGCGTAAGCGTCGCACCGGTGGCGTCCGCAATCGGCTCACCCGCTCCCGCCAACCCGAAGAACCATTGGTAGGTGAGGTTGGAGCCGGCAGCGACGACGCTCACCGTGGCATTGGCGTTGGCCAAGACCACGATCGTGGCCAGCGGCTGGGTCGCGATCGTCACTGGAATCACCGGCACGCCGACGCGAATGGCGTCGTTGATCGAGTCCGCCACATAGACATCGCCGCCGGAGTCCACCGCCACGCCGGCCGGACCGTAGAATCGCGCCGCCGTACCTACGCCGTCGGCATCGCCGACCTGCGCGGCGGCGCCGCCCACGGTAGTCACGACACCGGCGGGCGTGATCTTGCGAATGCTATCGTTTTGGTTGTCGGCCACATAAACATTACCGGCTCCGTCCACCGCCACATCGTAGGGATGATCGAATTGAGCTGCGGCGCCGATTCCATCCGCGTGCCCGTATTGACCTCCCGCCAGGGTGGTCACGCTATTGCCGGGTGCGATCTTGCGAATCGCGTTATTATAAGGATCCGCCACATAAACATTGCCGGCTCCATCGACCGCTAATCCAGCGGGAAAGTAAAACCGCGCTGCGTCGCCGACGCCGTCCACACTGCCGCTCAGACCGGCGCTGCCCGCGATCGTGCTGACCACTCCGGCCGCCGTAATTTTGCGAATCGTGTCGTTGTACGTATCCGCCACATAGACGTTGCCCGCGCCGTCTGCGGCCACACCTTCCGGATCGTCGAACCGCGCCGCCGCGCCGGTCGCGTCCGCGCTGCCGAATTGTCCCGGCTTGCCGGCCAAGGTGGTCACGATTCCGGCCGCCGTGATCCGGCGAATCGTGTCGTTGCCGGCATCCGCCACATAAATGTTGCCCGCCCCGTCCGCGGCCACCCCGAAGGGATTGTCGAATCGGGCCGCCGCCCCCGTCCCATCCGCACTGCCGGCCAGGCCAGCCGTGCCGGCCAAGGTCGTCACGACGCCGTCCGGCGTGATCATCCGGATCGTATCGTTGCCAGAATCCACCACGTTGACCACGCCTGATATTCCCACCGCCAGGCCGGTTGGCACGTCGAAGCGCGCGGCGGTCCCGGCCCCATCTGCGCTGCCCGGCTCACTGGCCGTCCCGGCCAGCGTCGTCACGACTCCGACCGGCGCAATTTTGCGGATGGTATCGTTGTAGGTATCCGCGACGTACGCGTTGCCCGCGGTGTCGGCCGCCACGCCATAAGGCAGCCCAAAGCGCGCGGCCGCGCCGGTCCCATTCGCGCTGCCGAATTGACCGGAATACCCGGCAAGCGTCGTCACCACGCCGGCCGGTGTGATCAGACGGATCGAGTCATTGGCCGAGTCCGCCACCAAAACATTGCCCGTGCTGTCCACCGCGACCCCATAGGGCAGACCGAACTGGGCGGCCGTGCCCGTTCCATCCGCGCTGCCCTGTTGCCCGGGCGTGCCCGCCATGGTTGAAACAATGCCCCCGGAAGTGATCTTGCGAATGGTCCCGCTGCCGGAATCGGCCACATAGACATTGCCGAGCGAATCCACCGCGACCCCGTAGGGAAAGGCGAAGCGCGCCGCCGTGCCCGTTCCGTCGGCAATCCCGGCTTGTCCGGCGCTTCCCGCCAGCGTCGAAACGATCCCGGAGGGCGAAATCAGGCGGACCGTGTCGTTGCCGGTGTCGGCCACATAGACATTCCCAAAGCGATCGACCGCCAAATCGGTGAGGCTGGCAAACCGCGCGGCCGTGCCGGTCCCATCCGCGCTGCCGGATTGGCCGACGCCGCCAGCGAATGTCGTCACCGTCCCGTCCGGACCGATCCGGCGGACCGTGAAATTGGCCGAATCGGCCACGTAGATATTGCCCGCGCTGTCGGCCGCGAGCCCGATGGGGGTGTTGAACCGCGCGGCGGTTCCGGCGCCGTCCGCGCTGCCCGGCTGTCCCTCCGCGCCAGCCAGGACGGTTACCACTCCCGCCGCGGTGATCCGACGGACCGTCGAGTTGCTCGTGTCCGCCACATAAACATTGCCCGCAGTGTCGACGGTCAGGCCGCGCGGAGATGAGAATTGCGCGAGGGAGCCCGTGCCGTCAGCACTTCCCGCCCCGCCGACGGCCGGACCGGCCAGATGACTGAAGACGAGCACGGGCGCCACGGTCTGAGCAGCGGCCAGACCGGCGCCACCCGCGGCCCAACCCACCCAGAGGCCGAAGCGAAACCAAAAAGGAACGACAGGCGATCGGGCAGGTATCATAAAGAGATATGGCAGGACGGGGAATAGACCGTAACGGCAAATCAGACCGGCGCCGGCGCCACCGCGGACCGCATCGCCGCTTTCGACCGAGTGAGGAACACGGTGGCCTCCGGGTAGCTGATCCGGTCGACATCGGCGGGGCTCACGGAGAATTCCTCGTCGTCCCAGGCGTGATTGCCCTGAATCAGCAGTTCGCGAATCGTCCAGTCGGTCCCGTGGATCACAAAGCCGCTGATGGTGCCGACCGGTCCGTCGGTGGCTTTCACCTGATAGCCGGTCACCGCCAACGTGCTGCGCAGTTGCGGATCGCCTGCGGGCGGGCCCGCCGGATCCAACCCGCCCGGGGCGGCGTCCAAGTGATCGTCCCGACTGCCCGCCGGCCAATAGGGCGACCAATCGTTAAACCGGTGATAAGCCTCCTCGTATTGGCGCGAAACCGGCCGATGCGTTTCGATGGCCGGACTTTCCTCGATTTGCCGGCGAGTCCGATTGACGTGCAACAGGTCGTTGTCGGCCGTCTGCGCCCGCTCCAGGGCGCCCGGCACAAAGGCCCGCGCAGGCAACAACACCTGTCGGCCGGGCAACCATGAACCCGTGTCGGCGACCAGGTAGCGAATTGTCCACGTGTGGTCGTCGAAATAGAAATCCTTCACGTGGCCGATATGTCCGTCGACCGCGCCGAGCTTTTTGCCATAGAATTGCCGGAGATTTTGCAGCATAGGGGGAACAGGTTGCGGCCAACCTACGCTTTACCGCCGCGGCCGCCTATGGGGTGTTCGCCCGCCGAACCGGGCGGCGGGGAGCGAATCGACACCCCACGCGCTCCATCAATTTCACCGCAAGAGCAATGTATCGCGGTTCGGATTACGGACCAGCCGGTTCCCCATCGCCCCGTCTATAAAATGGCTTCGCAACTGCCGGTACAGCGGCAGGCGGCAATGCCGCCAAGCCGCCGAATCGCGCGGACCGGCGTTTTTTGAGAGGATCTTCTCAGCGGAATCGGAGCGGGTAGACATGCGACCCGCCACGTTACGAGCGAACCTCCACCGGGGAAATGGGGTGTATCCCGCTGGAGGCGGGGTTGCGCCGGGCACCCTTTGGCGCCTTGCGCCTGGATGGTGGACCCGATCGGGATCAAACCGACGACCTCTTCGTTGCGAACGAAGCGCTCTATCAACTGAGCTACGGGCCCGCGTGGGAGGTGAACTGAATCAAACCCCACCCGATCAAGTCAACGAAAGATCACAAAGAGGATGGCCAACAAGGCGATAAATCCGCCCATGACGGACCAAAGGATTATCTGGGCACGCCGGGCTTTGCGCTTTTCTTCGTCGGTGAAGGCCATTGAGATGATTCCGTTATGAGTGCGCGGTACTGGCTCGTGAAGCAAGAACCGGAAAGCTACTCCTGGGCGACGTTCGTCCAAGAGGGCCGGACCGACTGGACCGGAGTCCGCAACTTTCAGGCGCGAAACAACCTGCGGGCCATGGCCGCGGGAGATCGGGTGCTTTTTTACGCGAGCGGCGAGCTCAAATCCGTCCTGGGAATCGCCCGGGTGTCCAAGCCGGCGTTTCCCGATCCCACGGCCGACGAGGGCGACTGGGTCGCGGTGGAATTGGAGGCCGAGATTCCGCTGGCCCGGCCGGTCGCGCTGAGGGAAATCAAGGCCGACCCGACGCTGCGCGCGATGGCGCTCGTCCGCAACAGCCGCTTGTCGGTCATGCCGGTCCAAAAGGCCGAGTTCTCCCGAATCGTCGACCGGGCCCAAGGCTAACCCGGACTCTCATCGTGCTCATCGGTCAATTGACAATTCTCGCTCCGGGGCTGCTGGGCGCCTCGGTCGGCATGGCGGCAAAATCCAAGGGCGTCGCGGACCGGGTCGTGGTCTGGGCGCGCCGGGCCGAAACTCGCCAGGGTTTGTCCGGACAACCCTGGTGCGACGAAGTCGCCGACGAGATGATACCGGCGGTGCGCTCGGCGGCCGTGATCGTGATCGCGGCCCCGGTCGACGCCATCATCCCGCTGACCCGGCAGATCGCCCCTCATCTGGCCAACGGGGCCGTCGCCACGGATGTCGGCAGCGTCAAGTCGCGCATTGCCCGGGATTGCCACGCGGCGGTCGCCGAAGGCGGACGGGCCGGAGTCCGCGCCCATTTCGTGGGGGCTCATCCCATGGCCGGCTCGGAAAAAACCGGTTGGGAACACGGAAGCGCCATGCTGTTCGACGGCCGCACTTGCTTCGTCACGCCGATGGCCGAGACCGACCCGGCGGCCGCCGCCCACGTCGCCGCTTTTTGGGAGGCCCTCGGCATGAACGTGGCGACGGTTTCGCCCGAGGCGCACGACCGGATCGTCGCCCATATCAGCCACCTCCCCCAGGTGCTCGCCTCGGCGCTGTGCGGTTTTCTCGCCGGGCAGGACGACCGGTGGCGCGGCTACGCCGGCGGCGGTCTGCGCGATACGACGCGCATCGCGGCGAGCGATCCGGTTCTCTGGCGCGCGATCCTGGAGGCCAATCGGGATCACGTCCTGGAGGCGGTGGC
>CAZWMF010000027.1:6739-14571 GCA_964634535.1 uncultured Opitutaceae bacterium
CGGCCTGAAAAACGAATTGGAAGGCTTCGAAGAGGACCTGATCCGCGGCGATTGGGCCAGCCTGACCGCCCGCATGAGCCGCGCGAAAGCCTACCGCGATGGGTTCAAGCGGTGAGTGCGCCCATCGCCCGGCGGGGTGACCGCCGCCGGTCGGTTTGGCCTTGGCGGACGGGCCGGTTTGCCTGAAGTTGCGGGGTCCATGCCACTGCCTGAAGTCCTACCCATCGTCCCGTTTGCCGCGCCCGCCCGCGGAGACGTGGAACTGCCCGGCTCGAAGAGCCTGACCAACCGGGCGATGCTGCTCGCGGCGCTGGCGGAAGGCCGAACCCTGCTGACGGGGGCCCTGTTCAGCGAGGACACGGAAATCATGGGAGAGGCGCTGCGCCGGCTGGGCTTTGCCGTGGACCTGGCCCCGGCCGCCCGGACGATCGCGGTGACGGGACGGGGGGGAGAGATCCCCGCCGCGGAAGGGGACCTGTTCGTGGGCCTGGCCGGCACCGCCGCCCGGTTCCTCACCGCGCTCTGCGCGGCGGCCCCGCACGGCCGCTATCGGCTTGATGGCACGCCGCAGATGCGCCGTCGGCCCATGCGAGGCCTGATCGACGCCTTGCGGAGCCTGGGCGCGGACATCCGCTGCGAAGGACCGGATGGATACTTTCCCCTGGTGATCCACGCCCAAGGGTTGCGATCCGGTGCGGCGGTGATCGACGCTGGGGAAAGCAGCCAGATGCTCTCGGCCCTCCTGATGGCCGCTCCCCTGGCCCGGTCGGCCGTCGCGGGAGGACCGGGCGGATTGCGCATCGCGCTTTCAGCGCCGGTGCGCGCGCCATTCGTCGACATGACCCTGCGCCTCATGCGCCGGTTCGGCGTCGCCGCGACCGCGGGCCCCGACGGCTACGCGGTGCCGGCCGGCGCCTACCGACTGGAGAACCCGACGTTTCCGATCGAACCTGATGCCACCGCGGCCAGCTACTTTCTCGCGCTGCCGCTCGCCGTGGGCGGCGCGGTGCGGCTGGCGCATCTCGGTTCCGATTCGCTGCAGGGCGACCTGGCCTTCGTCCGCGTCCTCCAGCGGGTGGGTCTGGCCGCGACTTACGCGGTGGGCGGCCTGGCGGCCGGCTGCCCGGTGGGCGCCCCGCGACGGGGAGTCGACGAGGATTTTCGCGAGTTTTCCGACACGTTTCTCACGCTCGCGGCGGTGGCCCCGCTGCTCGAGGGTCCCACCCGAATCCGCGGGCTCGCCCACACCCGCCACCAGGAGACCGACCGGGTCGAGGCCATGGCGGCCGAACTCGGCAAAATCCTGGGCGCGGACCAGGTGCGCGCCACCGAGGACAGTCTGGCCATTGCGCCGCGCACCCGCGGCGAATTGCGCGCGCGCGCGACCGAGCCCATCGTCATCGACCCGCACGGCGACCATCGACTGGCGATGAGTTTTGGCGTCCTGGGCTGCCACGACCTCCACGGCGAAGCCGGCCGGCCCTCGGGCCGGCCCTGGATCGCCATCCGCCACCCGGAAGTCTGCGCCAAGACCTTTCCCGATTTCTTCGCGGTGCTCGAAGCCTTGCGGCTCGGGTCGCCGCCGGCCGACCGCTCGATCCCCGCCGCATGAGCACGGCCCCCGCATCGGCATTCATCATCGTCGCCATCGACGGCGGCGCCGCCTCCGGCAAGTCGTCGACCGCCCGCGTCCTGAGCGAGCGCTTCGGTCTCCTGCACTCCGATACCGGTTCGTATTTTCGCGCGCTGACCGCCGAACTCCTGCGCCGGGGGATCGGGCCGGGCGACCGCGCGGCGGTGCCGGCGGCGCTCGGCGAATTGCGCTTGGACACCCGCGTCGACGGCCGATCGGCCCGGCTGGAGATCGCCGGCCGCGTGGCGGGCGAGGAAGTGCGCGGCCCCGAGGTCAATGCCGCCGTCTCGCATTTTGCGGCGATGCCCGAATTGCGCGCCCTGCTCGCCGCGTACGAACGCGGCCAGGCCGACGTCGCCCGCCGGCACCGCTTCCGGGGCCTGGTCATGGAGGGCCGCGATATCGGCACGGTCATTTTCCCCGATGCGGACCTGCGTTTCTTCCTGCACGCCGATCCGCAGGAGCGCGCACGGCGCCGGGCCCGCGAGGGCCAGGTCGATGCCGTGGCGGAACGCGACCGGCTGGACTCGACTCGGAATACCGCCCCCTTGGTTTGTCCCCCGGGGGCGACCTCCATCGACACCACTTGCCTGACCCTCGCCGAGGTGGTCGAGGTCATGGCGGCCGCCGTGGCGGCTAAGGTGCCTGCGGCGTGAACGCGATCCTGCCCAAGGTCGAGCCGGTCTACGGCTTCTCGCACGCGCTCATCAAGGTGTTTTACGACGCGGCATTCCGCGGAGAAATTGTTGGCCTGGAAAATCTTCCGAAACACCGGGCCTTTCTGGTCGCCTCCAACCACGCGAGTCACCTCGATGCGCCGATCGTCGGCCTGCACGTCGGCCGACAGGTGAGCTTTTTTGCGCGCAAGACCCTGTGGAAGCCGGGAATCGCCGCTTGGTGGTTGGACGCGGTGCGCACGATTCCGGTCGATCGCGACGGCGGCACCGATGTCGCCGCGTTCAAGCGCGTGATCCAAGCGCTCAAGGAGGGCCGCACGATCATCGTTTTCCCCGAGGGCACCCGCTCGTCCAATGGCCAGTTGCAATCCGCCAAGGGCGGCGTCGGTCTGATCGCCTGCAAGACCCAGGTGCCCGTGGTCCCGGCGCGGGTCTTCGGTTCATTCGAGGCGTTGGGCCGGAGCAGTTCGCTGCGGCTCGGAACGCCGATCGACGTCGTGTACGGCCCGCCGCTCCTGCCCGAAGCCTACGACCAGCCGGAGGCCGGCAAGGAACGGTATCACTTGGCGGCATCGCGGATCATGGAGGCGATCGCTCAGCTGCGGCGGCCGGAACGGCCGATTTGCTGAGGGCGGATCCGTCGAGCGAGCGGGGCCCGAGCGGTTGGACGGACGGCGAGCCGGTGGAACTTCTGAAAATTGGGCCAACCGGCTTCCCCTAAAATCAGCGGATATCGGCGATGGATTCAGGTGGAGCGGTCCCGCCGCGCAGGCAGGCCTATCGCCGTCGATCGCTTGCGCAAATCCCATCCCGTGGCAGCCTGTGGGCCATGAATTCCGGCGACCCCGCCGCCCCGAGTCTCGGCCCGTTGGGCGGAGATGCCGGTGCGCCGCTGGATACTCTCGTGCGCGATTTGGCCGGCTATTTGGGCGGCCTGGACCAAGGTGCACGCTGCCTTCGGGAGCGGGCTGAGGCCATCGGCAACGAGCGGCTCGGCTGGCTGGCCGCACGCGTGCTCGAAAACACGGCCCGAATGTCCGCCTTCGTTCGGGATTCCGTCGGCGGTCGACGGTTTGAGTCGGGTCTCCCGCTCGCGTTCGAAACTTTCGATATGGGTGAAGTCGCAGCCGAGGTGGTCGAGCAGTTTCAGGAGACGGCCAGGCGCAAAGCAATTGCGGTGCGGTTGGCGCGGCCGGCGGCCGATATCGCGGTCGTCGGAGACCGGGCGGCGCTCGGTCAAGTCTTGGTTAACCTTCTGTCGAACGCCGTGAAGTTTTCGCCGCGCGGCAAGACGGTTTGGATCCGGGTCGGACCGGCGCCCGAGGGCGGTGGCCAATGCGTCATTCGGGACGAGGGTCCGGGATTCAATCGCGCGGATCGAGCGCACCTGTTCGAGCGCTTTCGGAGCCTCAGTGGCAAACCCACCGGCGGCGAAACCTCGACCGGACTCGGTCTCAGCATCGCCCACCGGCTCATGCAAGGCATGAGCGGCAGCCTCGCGTGCGTGAGCGCGCCGGAATCGGGGGCCCGTTTCGTCGTCACGCTTCCGACCAAAGCGCGACACTAAACTAGCCCGGAACGGATTAGGGTTGGCGAGACGAGTGCCCCGCCGCGGCCATAAAGCTGGTCGCGGCGGGCGACTCGTTTCTTTCGAAGCGGTCAACTCAAACGAAATCGACGTCTGAGTTCCACAAGCATAGCACGGGCCGATCTCGGGGGGCCCGAGGATGTGTTTTGATCCTCTAATTCTGGCAACGAGTTAGAGAAAAAGAATTTCTGAGCCGCCCGTTCGTCATCGGAGCGCGGTGTAAAAAAATCCGGCATTTGCGCCCAAAGAACGCGAAAGATATTACGTTATAACGTTTTAATACAATATCTTACATAATTACGCCTCAAAGTTTATCCCAGGTCGATGGGCTGGGATACCCACCCTATTCGCCCTCGGTCTCTTCTGCTCGGCGCTTCGAGCGATCTTTGGCCGTTTTCATAAGATATCCGGGCAAGGGGCCCGCGCGACGCCGATCGGTCCTCCCTGCAGCGGCCGGCCTGGGAGGGAACCGAATGGCCGATCAGGCCAAACCGCAGGCGACGCGGGCCCGGTGCAATACGGGGCCGGCGACCGCTCGCGCACGCTCGGCGCCCTGGCGAAGGATGCCCTCGACATAGCCCAAGTCGGCCACCAGCTCCGCCCGGCGGGCGCGAGCGGCGGTGAAGGTCGTCCAATAGTACTCGAAGAGCGCCTTTTTCAGGTCGCCGTAGCCCAGCCCGCCGACCCGCAGCCGCTGCTCGAAGTCGAGGGCCGTGGCGGAGGGAGCGAGCAGCTTGAGCAATTGGATCGCGAGATTCTTCTCGGCGTCCGGTTTGGGCTCCTGGGGCGTGCGGCTGTCCATCACGATGGACATCACCTTTTTCTTCAGGGTCTTCTCGTCGCCAAAAATCTCCAGGGTGTTGCCGTAGCTCTTGCTCATCTTCTGGCCGTCCAAACCCGGCACGACCGCCACCTCGTCGCGAATCGCCGCCTCGGGCACGACGAAGGTCTCGCCGTAGGTTTGGTTGAACTTGATCGCCATATCCCGAGTCATCTCCAAGTGCTGCCTCTGATCCTGGCCGACCGGCACCCGCTGCGTGTCGTAGAGGAGGATGTCCGCCGCCATCAGAACCGGATACGCGAAGAGGCCGAAATTCGGGGAAATCCCGCGGGCGGTCTTGTCCTTAAAGCTATGCGCGCGCTCGAGCAGTCCCATCGGCGCCAGGCTGCCGATCAACCAAGTCAGCTCGCAGACTTCGGGAACGTCGCTCTGGCGCCAAAACACGCTCTTTTGCGGATCCAACCCGCACGCAAGCCAGTCGATCGCGATGTTGAGCGTGTTTCTACGCCGCTCGGCCGGATCGAACAAGGCCGTCATCGAGTGATAGTCCGCGATGAAGTAAAAGCACTCCCCCTGCGCCTGCGCTTCGATCGCCGGCCGCATGGCGCCAAAATAATTGCCGATATGAAGGGTGCCGGAAGGCGTAATGCCCGTAAGGGTGCGCATGGACGAAAACCGACAGTTCAGTACCGTCGCGGGACGAAGGTCAAGGACGGTCGGGTCTTGGCGATCGTGGCGGCCGGCAGATACCCGCCGAAAGCAATGGCCGGCCCGACCAGGGCGCGTCGGCCCAGGACGGTGCCGGGATTGAGCACGGCGTTGCAGCCGACCTCGGCGTCTTCGCCCACGATGGCGCCGAGTTTGCGCAGCCCGGTCTCCCAGGCCTCGCCCGGTCCGTGAACGACGACCGGCTTTTGATCGAGCCGCAGATTTGAGCAGATGACCCCGGCGGCCAGGTGACAGCGGTTGCCCAGGATCGAATCGCCCACGTAGTTGAAATGGGGCGTCTGCACGTGATCCATGAGCAGGCTGTTCTTGAATTCGCAGGCATTGCCCAAAATCGAACGGGCGCCCACGATGACGTTGCCGCGGATCAAGGCTCCGGGGCGAATGATGGTTTCGGCGCCGATCCAGGCCGGACCGATGATCACGCAGTATGGCGGCAACTTGACGCTCGGATGGAGAAACACCGGCCCTTCCATATGGACGCCGGGAGGCACGGTGGGACCGGCCCCGTCCGGGGCCCAATCCGCACTGGCGAGGGCCGCCCCGATGCCGGCCAGCCAGGTCCAGGGCGGGGCCTCTGGAGAGAAGTGCGGGGCGAACGCCGCCAGCGACTCCGGCAAAGTGAAGAAATCCAAAGCTTTCACGGGGAGCACAGGCCTAATCGAATTCCCGCCCAAGGAAAAGTCCGCTGTTTGCGAAAACGCGGGCAAATACTTGCCGTCGCGGGCAATCCCCGGTAGCACATCCCCTCCGCATTATGCCCTCAAAACCATACTTCAGCGTGCCCCAGATCCGCTACGAAGGGCCCGCTTCCCACAATCCACTGGCCTTCCGCCACTATAACCCAACGGAGTTGGTCGAGGGCCAGACCATGAAGGAACGCATGCGTTTCTCCATCGCATATTGGCATTCGTTCCGCGGAGCCGGACTCGATCCGTTCGGGTCGGCCACGATCCACCGCCCGTGGGAGGCCGGGCGCAATCCGCTGGCCGTGGCCGAGCGGCGCATGGAAGCGGCCTTTGAATTCTTTGGAAAAATTGAGGCGCCGTTCTGGTGTTTTCACGACCGCGACATCGCCCCCGAGGGCGCGACGCTGGCCGAGTCGAACCGCAACCTCGACCGGTTGGTCGCGCAGGCCAAGACCCTCCAAAAGGCGACGGGAATACGCCTGCTTTGGGGCACGGCCAATTTGTTTTCAAATCCGCGGTATATGTGCGGAGCCGCCACGAATCCCGACGCCCATGTGTTCGCCTACGCCGCCGCCCAGGTGAAGAAGGCGCTGGAAGTCACGAAGGAACTCGGCGGCGAGAACTACGTGTTCTGGGGCGGCCGCGAAGGCTACGAGACGCTGCTCAACACCAATTTGAAGCGCGAACAGGACCATCTGGCGGCCTTCCTGCACATGGCGGTGGATCACGCCGACGCCATCGGTTTCAAGGGGCAGTTCCTGATCGAGCCGAAGCCGAAGGAACCGACCAAGCATCAGTACGATTTCGACGTGGCGAGCGGCATCGCCTTCCTGCGCACCTACGGGCTGCACAAGCGCTTCAAGTTCAATATCGAGACCAATCACGCCACCCTGGCCGGACACACCTTTCAGCACGAAATCGAGGTCGCGGCCGCCCAGGGCCTGCTCGGCTCGATCGACGCCAATTCCGGGGACACCTTGCTTGGCTGGGACACCGACCAATTCAACACGGACGTCAAGGAGCTCACGCTGGCGATGGTGTCGATTCTGCGGGCGGGCGGCCTGGGCACCGGCGGCTTCAATTTTGACGCCAAGCTGCGTCGGCCCTCGATCGATCCCGAAGATCTGTTCCATGCGCACATCGGGGGCATGGACGCCTATGCGCTGGCCGACAAGCTGGCCCGGCGGATCCTGGCCGACGGCTCGTTTGAGCGCTTTGTCGCGGAGCGTTACGCGAGTTTCGACCAGGGTTTCGGCCGCGACATCGAAAAGCGCCGGATCGGCTTCGCCGCCCTCGAAAAACTCGTGCTCAACAAGCTCGGCGAGCCCCAGCCCAAGAGCGGCAAACAGGAATACCTGGAGAATCGCCTCAACCGTTACCTGACCGCGCCGTGAGCCTGTACGTCGGGATCGATAGCGGCACGCAAAGCGTCAAGGCCGTTGCCTTGGACCTCGAACTGGGGCGCGTCGTGGCCGAAGCCCGCGCCCCGCATAAGCTGATCGCCGGTCTGCCCGATGGCCATCTCGAGCAGCACCCGGCCGACTGGGTCGCGGCGTTGGACCAGGCGCTCCTGGACCTCGGCGCCCAGATCGACCGCGCGCGGGTCCGCGGCATCGGCGTATCCGGACAGCAGCACGGCTTCGTGCCGCTCGACGCCGACGGCGCCGTCATCCGGCCGGCCAAGCTCTGGTGCGATACGAGCACGGCCGCCGAATGCGCGGAATTGACCCGGAAATTG
>CAZWMF010000028.1:0-14464 GCA_964634535.1 uncultured Opitutaceae bacterium
GGGGTCGGGATCCGGCCGGACGTTGGAAGGCGGTGCCGACATCACCCGCGCTGGTCCAAGGCGGGCAGCGGGCGCGGCGCCGGACCGGTGTAGGTCGCGCTCGGCCGGATGATCTTCCCGTCCACCCGCTGCTCGATGATGTGGGCGGCCCAACCGGCCGTGCGCGCAAAGACAAACAGCGGGGTGAACATGCCGGTGGGCACCCCCAACAGCCGGTAGGCCGGGGCGCTGTTCCAGTCGAGATTGGGGAACATCCGCTTGGTCGACCACATCACCTGCTCGATGCGTTCGCATATCGCGAACAGGTTGCGGTCCGCGGCGCTCGCGCAGAGGTCGCGCGCCACTTCCTTGACGATGCCATGGCGGGGATCGCCGGTCGTATAGACCGGATGGCCGAAGCCGACGACGATTTCGCGCCGGGCGAGCCGGGCGCGAATGTCCGCCTCGGCCTCGTCCGGCGAGGCGTAGCGCAGGACGACTTCGATCGCCGCCTCATTGGCCCCGCCGTGCTTGGGCCCGCGCAGTGCGCCGATGGCCCCGGTCACGGCGGAATAGGCGTCCGAGCCGGTCCCGGCCACGACTCGCGCCGTGAAGGTCGAGGCGTTGAACTCGTGCTCGGCATAGAGAATCAGCGACTGGTCGAGCGCCCGGGCGTGGCGCTCGCTCGGCGGCCGGCCGTGGAGCAGGTGGAGGAAGTGGCCCGCCAGCGACGGCTCGCCGGTTTCCACGGCAATGCGCCGGCCGGAGAGGGCGAAGTGGTGCCAGTAAACGAGGATCGCCGGAAACACCGAGATCAGCCGGTCGGCGATCGCGCGGGCGCCGGCCGCCGAATGGTCCTTCGCCTCCGGTTCGAAGATCCCGAGGGCGGAGCAGCCGGTGCGCAGGACGTCCATGGGATGCGCCTCGGCCGGCAGTTGCTCCAGGATGGCGCGCAGCGACTCGGGCAGGTGGCGCAGGCCGCGCAGCCGTTCGTGATAGGCCGCGAGTTCCGCCGCGTTCGGCAGGTGCCCATGAATCAAGAGATGGGCCACTTCCTCGAAGCTCGCCTGGCGCGCGAGTTCGGCGATCTCGTAGCCGCGATAATGCAGATTGTCGCCGGCGTACCCGACCGTGCACACCGCCGTGTGGCCGGCGGCCACCCCGGACAGCGTCACGGACTTCTTTCGCGCGGTCATGGCGGAGGCGCTCGGTTGGCCAGACGGTCGAGCTGCGCCTCGAACCGGTGGTAGTCGAGCACGCGATAGAGATCCTCCCGGGTCTGCATGTCCGGGACGACCGCCCGTTGCGTGCCGTCGCGCCGAATGGCGCCATACACCCGGTCGGCCGCGGCGTTCATCGCCCGGAAGGCCGACAACGGGTACAGCGCCAGGGCGACGCCGGCGGAACGCAATTCCTCCAGCGTGAAAAGCGGCGTGCGGCCAAATTCGGTCAGATTGGCCAGGACCGGTACGGATACGGCGGCGGTGAACCGCCGATAGTCTTCGAGCGTCGCGAGCGCCTCGGCGAAAATCATGTCCGCGCCGGCGCCGACATAGGCTTGGGCCCGGACCGCCGCGGCCGCCACGCCTTCGCTCGCGGCCGCGTCGGTGCGCGCCATCACCACGAAGGCGGGATCGGTGCGGGCGTCGACCGCGGCCCGGATGCGGTCGCACATCTCCGCCGCCGCCACGATTTCCTTGTTGGGTCGATGGCCGCAGCGCTTGGCCGGAGCCTGATCTTCCAGGTGGACGGCCGCCACGCCCGCCCGCTCCAATTCCCGGATCGCCCGGGCGAGGTTGAACGCGTGCCCCCAGCCGGTGTCGATGTCCACGAGCAGGGGCAGGGGCACGGCCGAAATGATGCGCCGGGCGTCGGTCAGCACGTCGTCGAGGCTCGTCATGCCCAAATCGGGCAAGCCGTGCGAGGCATTGGCCACCCCGGCTCCGGACAGATAAAGGGCCCGGAAACCGGCGCGCTGCGCCAGCCGCGCGGCCAAGGCGTTGACCGCGCCCACGACCTGCAGGGGCCTTTCGGTTTCCAGCGCCGCGCGGAACGCGGCGCCTGCGGACGGGCGCGCACTCACGGCCCCGACCCTCGCCAAAAGCCGGATGGGTGTCCAGCCCGACGCGTTTTTTTGTTTCCCAACTGCCTCGTCCCAAGCGGCAACGGTGGGATCAGCCCCGGGGTGGCCTGATATTCCAACCAAAACGGCCGATGGATTAAAATAGTCCGTATGAAAGCCGTCGATCCCGTCGTCGTCCGTGAGCTGAGAACCATCGAGAAGATCGTGCGCGACGAAACGTGGCTGGAGGGCGAACGCCGGGGTTGCTGGGTGTCCCAGGAAGATCCGGTGGTGCGCGAGAAGGTCTGCGAAATTGTCCTGCGCATCGGCGCCCAGTTGCGCGCGTCGCTTTCCCTCGGCGAATCCTCGGAAAGTTTCGGCCGCTCCGACTCGTCGGCCGGATCTCAGGCGGCCTAGCTTGCGGCAACGGCCCCGGCGGGGTGCGGCGGGTGTGCCCGCCCGCTAAATATTCTCGTCGCCCGGCGGCGCCGCGCCGTGGTTGGCGGGCAGGTGCTGGGGGAGGAAAAGGTAATAATTCATCAGCCACCAGCTGCGGGAACTGCGATACAGCAGGGCCGGCACGACAAAGGCGCCGGCGATGGCCAGGGTTGCGGCGAGGTGGCCGCCGATCACCCCGTGGTAGGCCAGCAGCGCGAGCGGCGCGAGGAAACCGACCAGGGTGACCCCGTAGTTGAGCGACATGGAACCGAGGAACGAGCCTTCGTCGCGTTCGATGTCGAGGCCGCAGACCGGGCAGGTGCGGTTGATCTGAAAAACCGTGCCGGGTTTGAACAGGGTCCGCCCGCCGCAGTTGGGACAGCGGTTGGTGAGGCCGCGGGCGACGATCTCGATGCGCGTGACCGCCATCCGCGGGCCTCCGCTATTCGCCGAGTTTGTACCGCACGAACCGGCGGACTTGGATGTTTTCGCCGATCTTCGCGATCTTCTCGGTCAGGACGTCCTTGATGCTCTTGTCGGCCAGCTTGACAAAGGGCTGATCGAGCAGGCACTCGGTCGAGTAAAACTTCTCCAGCTTGCCCTCGACGATCTTCTGCACGGCCGCGGGCGGCTTGCCTTGGACCTGGGCGGCCGCGATCTCGCGCTCCTTGGCGAGTTCCGCTTCCGGCACCTGGTCGCGCGACACGTAGCGCGGGCTCGCGGCGGCGATCTGCAGGCAGAGGTCCTTCACGAACACGCGGAACTCCTCGTTGCGGGCCACGAAGTCGGTCTCGCAATTGACCTCGATCAGCACGCCGACCTTGCCGCCGACGTGAATGTAGCTCTCGATCAGGCCCTCTTTGGTCGCCCGATCGGCCTTCTTCGCGGCCGAGGCGGCGCCCTTCTTGCGCAGGATCGTGATCGCCTCCTCGACGTTGCCATTGGCCTCGGTCAAGGCCTTCTTGCAGTCCAGCAACCCGGCGCCGGTTTGGCCGCGCAGGTCGTTGACCATGGTGGCGGTGATAAGCGTGCTCATAGGATAACCTTATTCGGCCTTGACCGGCGTCTTGCGCGGCCGCACGGCCTTGCGCTTGGCCAGGATGGCCGCCGGATCGAGTTCGCCCTCGACCACGGCCGCGACATCGGCCGGCAGGTCGACCTTGGTGAGATCGACATCGCCCTCCGGCGTTTCCAGATCCGTCAGGAGAGGCGCCGGCGCCTGCGTCTTCGCTTCCTGTCCGTTGGCGCGCTGGGCGCGGCGGCTGTCCCGCTGCGCCAGGCCGCTTTGGATCGCGGCGGTGATCGTCTCGACGATGATGCGCACCGATTTCACCGCGTCGTCGTTGCCCGGTATCGGGTGCGAGACGAGGCTCGGGTCGGAATTGGTGTCGACGATGGCCACGCAGGGAATCCCGCAGCGCTTGGCCTCGGCCACGGCAATCTTCTCATGGCTCACGTCCACGACGAACAGGGCGCCCGGCAGGCCGGTCATGTCGACGATGCCGTTGAAATTGCGCTGCATCCGGACCATTTGGCGCTTGATCGCCGATTCTTCCTTACGCGGGAGTTTGGACATCTCGCCGCTCGTTTCCATCTGTTGGTAGGTCTTGAATTTGGCGATCGAGCGCTTGACCGTTTCGTAATTGGTCAGGGTGCCGCCGAGCCAGCGGTCGACGCAGAACGGCATGCCGGCGGACGCCGCCGCCTCGCGGACGATGTCCTTGGCCTGGCGTTTGGTGCCGACCAGCAGAATATTGGACCCGCTGCCGATCGTTTCCTCCACGAACGCGGCGGCCTTCTCGAGGGCGTCATAGGTCTTGCCCAGATCGATGATCGTGACCCCTTGGCGGTGGTCGAAAATAAACGGCTTGGAACGCGGATTCCAGCGCTTGGTCTGGTGGCCGAAGTGGACGCCTGCGTCTAGCAGGTCCTTGGGGGTGATGCTGATGCTCATAGGTGATCTCTGTATCGTTCGATACCCAGGTCGGCCGTGGGGCCGCCTTGCGATCGTCGGTTGGTTTTTGGATGGATGGTTTGAGTGACGGAAGGGTCAGCACACCGCTTTGGCCGGGCCTTGGCAAGTGCTTTCTCGGATCGAGCCTGGGGCGTGCCATGGCCTTTTCCTGAAGGTCCGGTAGTCATTGCCGGAAAGTCGGCGCCCAAGTAAGGGCCGGTGGGCGACGCGCTGGATTTCAGCGATGGGTTTGGCCCTTGATCATGAAGGGTGTCCTGGGTTCTCACTCCGGTTGTTACCCGATTTTGCCCGGTAGGTTTGGCAAGAACGAATGCCACAACGCCGCCCACTTACATCACTTGGAAGATTAGCCCTGCGCATCCCAACGCCGCGAAAGAAATCCGCTTGCATCATACGAATTATTTCGTACGGTTGATTTCGTGGCTCCCAAGAAATCCATTCCGACGGACGCTGAATTGGCCATCCTCCAGGTGCTTTGGAAGCAGGGACCCAGCACGGTCCGCGCTATCCGCGACCAGCTTGGTGAGGCCACCGGTTATACGACGGTCCTCAAATTCCTCCAAATCATGCTGGAAAAGAAGCTGGTCACGCGCGACGCGAGCCGGATGACGCATGTCTATGCCGCGGCCTACTCCAAAGCCGACACCCAGGAACGGCTGCTCGATTCCCTAATCGACCGGGCTTTTGCCGGTTCCTCCGGCCAGCTCGTGCTGCGGGCGTTGTCCGCCCGCTCCGTGTCGGCTCAAGAGCTGGTAGAGATTCAATCCCTCATCGCGAAAAAGAAAGGGACCCCGCCGTGAACACGGAACTGGAGCGACTGGGGCTGACGCTGATCCATTCGCTCTGGGAATTGGGCTTGGTTTGGCTCGGATTCCGGGCGGCGATGGGGCTATTGCGCCGCGGATCATCCCGGCACCGATATACCGCGGCCTGCGCGGCACTCGCGCTCTGCGGGTTTCTGCCGTGGGTCACCTTTGTGCGCCTCGGCTCCTTCGGCGCCTATTCGGCGGTCGCGTTCGGCGAGCCGCAGGGGCCTCCCCCGGCCCATGCGTCCGCTGGCATATTGGGGGTCCCTGGCCCTATCGCTTCGAACCCAGCATTCACCGACGCCCTGAACACCATCCTCCCCTGGCTCGTGCTGTTCTGGGCGGTAGGATGCACCTGGGGAATGTTTCGCCTACTCATTGATTGGATCTCCATCCGACGTTTGGCCGACACCCCGTTGAATCCAGTGCCCGAAGCTTTGGCCCATCGCTGCGCCGATCTCGCCCGCCAGCTGGGTATTCGCCGCGTCGTCCGGCTGGGCGAATCGCTGCTCGTTGACGTGCCATCGGTGATTGGATGGCTGAAGCCGGCAATACTGGTTCCCATCGGGGCATTTTCCGGTCTGTCGCCTGCCCAAGTGGAAGGCATTCTGGTGCACGAGCTCGCCCATGTCGTGCGCCACGATTATCCCATCCGACTCCTCCAATCGATCTGCGGCATCGTTTTCTTCTACCACCCGGTCATTCGCACGATCAACGATCACATCAACCGGGAACGGGAGAATGCCTGCGACGACATGGCCGTCGCTCTCACCGGGGATCCCGTCGCCTTCGCCGAAGCGCTGGCGATTCTGGAAGGGGCCCGCGCTCCCCGTCTGGCGCTGGCCGCGTCTGGCGACGGCCATCTGCTGTCCCGGGTGCGCCGCCTCCTCGGCCAATCGCCCACGCCGGACAAGATCCGGGCCCGAAACGCCTGGGTGACGCTTTGCGGGATCGTCCTCTATGCGGCTTTCTTCCTCCTGACCCCGCGGGGGCCGATGCGCGCCGAGCCTCCCGGCGGCGGCCCGGCCACGTTGGGCCTCTATGCCGCGTCTGCCCATCCCCAGATCGGATTCCGGGCGATGACGCTTCAGTCCGATCGCACGGCGCTCACGCTTTACGTCGCCGCAACCCCCGACCTCACCCTGGAAGACATCGCGCACGCCGCGGTCATCCATGGAAGAAACGGCCAACCGGTCCTCCGGATCAAGTTCACCCGCGAGGGCCGGGAAAAGTTCAAGACCCTCTCCCGCCAACGCAGTGCGGGCGGCACGGTGGGCCGCGAAGCCATTCTCGTCGACGGGACGTGCATTTCCGCGCCCTTCCTGCGTCAGGAAATCGATGCGCCCCTGGCCGACGTGGACGGCAGCGGACCCCGTTGGCGGGAAGCCTGCGCCACATTCTGGAGAGGCTTGCCGTCCGAAAAAAGGAACTGAACTCCGGACTCCTTCTCGGCGCCGCGCCATTGCGTTTGAGCCTCCAAGTCAACTTGCCCCGCAAATACCCTCGTCCCACCTCCCCATGAAAATCACCTCGATCGAGATCGCGGGCTTCAAAGCCCTGGTCAAGGCCACCGGCGTCTACCACCTATGCCTGGGCGCCGCCGCGCTCTACCGTATCCTTCTCGGGCTGTCCTCCTTTGGCTTTTCGGCCAACTACAATTGGCAGCACGAAACCGCCTGGGCTTTCTTCTTTTTTGCCGTCGCCTTGGCGCTCTTGTTCGGGACCGATACGTTCTGCCGGCTGACCTTTCGCCCGGAAGCCCTGGCCGCAGCCAAGCAAAACGGCAGCGCCTGACCGAGCTCCTACCCCGGTTTGGCCTGCGCGTATTGGAGTTGTTTTGGCTCCAACTTATGCCATAATATTGCCGGTTGCTCCTGGCATGCTTCGAAATTCTTTCATCGCCACGTTGCTCGTCTTTGTCCTGCTGGCGCCCCGGCTATCGGCCCAAAGTTGGCTGTATGTCCAGAACGGCGAGAAATTCTCATTGCTGGGTAAAACCGAGGGCAGCACCCCCTATGTTTGGGAAAACGGCCAGTGGGTCGCCGATACGGAGGGCCAATATTTCCTAAAGCCGGTCGCCGAGTACCTGCCGGTCCTCGTCACGATCGAGCATCCGTACTACCGCCGCGGCGCCCGCGCGATTTCCGACAATGGAGCATTGGACGCGACTTGGCTGGTCCATGGCGGTCGGTTCGTGGTCAACCTCGACCTTGTGGCGCCCGTTCCGCTGGACAACGTCTCGCTCATGCTGGCCTTTGTCGATGCCCAGGACCAAAATCATCTCTATCTGTATGGCGTCGGTCACCTCGACGCCCACCAGATCCGACACCTGTCGATCGACCGGATCATCGACAACGCGCGCCTCATTTCCCGGTCGCGGATGACCCCGCACCTATTCGTCGGCGGACAGGAGGTCCTCAATACGCTGATCCCCGCCCGGAAACGGTCGGCCGCGCTCGCCCGGATGGTCGAACACCGGGTCGCCGCCTTGCGGAACGCCGACCCGCAACCCTTGCTCGGCGCCACCCCGCAATATCCGGCCGGCCTGCCACAGAAGATCAAGGGCGAGGCCATTATCTCGTTCCGGGTCGACACGCACGGTCGGGTTCTGGATCCGGTCGTGGCCAAAGCCACCGATCCGGCCTTCGGCGGGGCCGCCCTCGAGGCGATCAGGCAATGGCGGTTCGTGCCCAAGGTTAGGGACGGCGTGCCCGTGGAATCGACGGCCCAGATCCCGTTTGAATTCGAACCACCTGCCTGAGCGCGGCACGCGCGAAGCGGAGGGCCAGGCGAGGCCGCGCGCCCGCCGGATCCCACAAAGGTCCGGACCGACGGGCGGATTTAAATCTTGTTTTGCTAGCGTGTTACGACGGGTTTCCGTCCCGGAAACAGCGTTCGGCAAATCTCGCAAACCGTGCCGTCGCAGGCGCGCGCGGTGCAGTGTTCCCGGCCGTAGTAGATGAACTGCAGATGGAGCGCGTTCCAGCGCGCTTCCGCAAAGAGCTCCTTTAGGTCGCGTTCGGTCTGTTCGACGCTGCGGCCGCTGGTCAGCCGCCAGCGTTGGGCCAGGCGGTGGATATGGGTGTCCACCGGAAAGCTCGGAACGCCGAAGGCCTGCGCCATCACGACGCTCGCGGTCTTGTGGCCCACTCCGGGCAAATCCTCGAGTTCGGCGAAACTTCGCGGGACTTCCTCGCGATGGCGTTCGATCAGAAGGCCCGCCAATCCGCTCAGGGCCGCGGCCTTCCGCTCCGACAGGCCGCACGGCCGGATGATTCGCCGGATTTCCTCGACCGGCATCGCCGCCAGTGCGGCCGGCGTGGGGGCGCGCGCAAACAGGATCGGGGTGACCTGGTTGACCCGCCGATCCGTGCATTGTGCGGAAAGCAATACGGCGACCAAGAGGGTGAACGGACTCGAATGGGTTAGGGGAATCGGCGGATTCGGGTAGAGCTCCGCCAACCGCCGATCGAGGTAAGTCGCGCGCGCTTTTCGGGTCGAATAGGCCACGGGGCGACCCAAGCGAGAACGCGGTTGCTTGACAAGGGTGTGCATCCCTACGGTTGGCTCAACCATGCCAGTGCAATTGGATCCTTTGGCCGCCGCGGACACCTTCGCCCGGCGGCATTTGGGCGAAGATGCGGCCGGAACGGCGGAGATGCTGCGGCTGCTCGGGTACACATCGGTCGAGGCCTTGGCCGACGCCGCCGTGCCCGCCGCGATTCGGCGCATCAGCCCGCTGCGGTTGCCCGCGGCCGCGGCGGAGAGCGAGGCGTTGGCGGAGCTGCGGGCCTGCGCGGCGGAAAACCGGGTGTACCGCAGCTTCATTGGCCTGGGCTACCACGATACCCTTACGCCGGCGGTGATCCGGCGAACGGTCTTCGAGAATCCCGGCTGGTACACCGCCTATACGCCTTATCAGTCGGAGATATCCCAGGGCCGCCTGGAGGCGCTCCTGAATTTTCAGACGTTGGTCGTCGAATTGACCGGTCTTGGGATCGCCAACGCCTCGATGCTCGACGAAGGCACCGCCGCGGCGGAGGCCATGATGATGTGCCATCGCCTGCACGAAGGCCCGGTCGGCCTGCCCGCCGAGTTCTTCGTGTCCGCACAGTGCCATCCCCAGACGATCGACATCGTGCGCACGCGGGCCCGCCCGCTCGGGATCGCGATCAGCGTCGGCGACCACCGGCAATTCACGGTGACCGCCGGCTGCTGCGGCGTCCTCGTGCAATATCCCGACACCACGGGATCGGTGCACGATTTCACCGCGTTCTTCGCGCAGGCTCGGGCGGCCGGGGCGCATTGCGTGGTGGCGGCCGATCTGCTGGCCCTCACGCTCCTACGGCCGCCGGGGGAGTTTGGAGCCGACATCGCCGTGGGCTCGGCCCAGCGGTTTGGCGTCCCGCTGGGCTTCGGCGGGCCCCACGCGGCCTATCTCGCAACCCAGGATGCGTTCAAGCGCCAGATGCCCGGCCGGCTGGTCGGGGTTTCGAAGGACGCCCAAGGCGCGCCGGCGATGCGCCTGGCCCTGGGCACGCGCGAGCAGCATATCCGCCGCGACAAGGCCACGTCCAATATCTGCACCGCCCAGGTGCTGCTCGCGGTGATGGCCTCGCTTTATGCGGTCTATCATGGTCCGGAGGGGCTGAAGGCGATCGCTCGGCGGGTGAAGGGCTTGACCGCCCGCCTGGCGGCCGGCTTGCGCGCCGCGGGCGCCACCGTGAACGCCGAACCGGTGTTCGACACCCTCACCGTCGGCAACGTCGACGCCGAAGGCGTGCACGCGGCCGCCGAGGCCGGGCGAATCAACCTGCGCCGTATCGACGCGCGCACGGTGGGTGTGGCGCTGGACGAAGCGGCCACGCTCGACGAAGTCGACTGCGTGCTGGCGGCCTTTGGCGCCCGGCCCGCGTCCGCGGCCGCCGAAAACGCCAACTTCCCGGAACCACTGGCGCGTCGCTCGGCCTTCCTCACCGAACCGGTGTTCAACCGTCACCACACCGAGCACGCGATGCTGCGCTATATCAAGCGACTCGAGGCCAAGGACCTGTCGCTGTGCCATTCGATGATTTCGCTCGGCTCGTGCACCATGAAATTGAACGCCACGAGCGAGATGCTGCCGGTGTCCTGGGAGGAGTTCAGCCGGCTGCATCCGTTCGCGCCGGCGGACCAGACCCGGGGATATCGGCGGCTGTTCGCCGACCTGGAGCGCTGGCTCGGGGAAATCACCGAACTGCCCGCCGTCTCGTTGCAGCCCAACGCCGGCTCGCAGGGCGAGTACGCCGGACTGCTCGCGATCCGCCGCTACCACGAGTCGCGCGGAGACGGCCGGCGAAACATTTGCCTCATTCCGACGAGCGCCCACGGGACCAATCCGGCCAGCGCCGCGATGGGGGGCTTCCAGGTCGTGCCCGTGGCCTGCGACGCGCAGGGCAATATCGATCTGAACGATCTGCGCGCCAAGCTGAGCCGGCATGCGACCGAGCTGGCCGCCTTGATGGTTACTTACCCGTCGACCCACGGGGTATTCGAGACGGCGATCCGGGAGATCT
The DNA here is from genome assembly GCA_964634535.1 of uncultured Opitutaceae bacterium. GTDB lineage: Bacteria > Verrucomicrobiota > Verrucomicrobiia > Opitutales > Opitutaceae > Palsa-1447. Next base: position 10,816 of record CAZWMF010000028.1, read on the forward strand.
GCGCCCTGGTCCACGACCACGGCGGCCAGGTGTATCTCGACGGGGCGAACATGAACGCGCAGGTCGGCCTCACCTCGCCCGGACGCATCGGGGCGGACGTTTGCCACCTCAACCTGCACAAGACCTTCTGCATTCCGCACGGCGGGGGCGGTCCGGGCGTGGGTCCGATCGCCGCGGCCGCCCACCTGGCGCCGTTTCTGCCGGGACACGCGGTGGTTCCGCCCGGTCCGCCGGACGCGCCGGCCGGCCGCACCGGCGCGGTGGCCTCCGCCCCTTGGGGCTCGGCCTCGATTCTCGTCATCTCCTGGATGTACATCCGGATGATGGGCGCTGACGGCCTGACCGGCGCCACGCGGGGGGCGATCCTCAACGCCAATTATGTGGCCCGGCGGCTGGCCGAGTTCTTCCCCGTCTTGTACCGCGGCCAGGCCGGGCTGGTCGCCCACGAGTGCATTGTCGACCTGCGCGAGTGGAAGAAGCACGGCATCGAGGTGGAGGATGCGGCCAAGCGGCTGATCGACTACGGCTTTCACGCGCCCACCATGTCGTTCCCGGTGCCGGGCACCCTGATGATCGAGCCGACCGAAAGCGAATCCAAGGATGAGCTCGACCGGTTCTGCACGGCGATGATCTCGATCCATGCCGAAATGCAGGAGGTCGCCGACGGCCGGGCCGACCCGCTCAACAACGTGCTCAAGGCGGCGCCGCACACGGCCGCCGCGGTGTGCTCCGACCGGTGGGACCGCCCATATCCGCGCGAACGCGCGGCCTTTCCGGCCCCCTGGTCCCGGTCGGCGAAGTTCTGGCCCGCGGTGGGCCGGGTCGACAACGTCTACGGCGACCGCAACTTGATCTGTTCGTGCGCGGGCTTCGAAGCGAGCTGAAGCCCCGCGTCCACCCATGCTGAGAACGTGGCGCGCCGCCGCCGGGTACTGCCCGGTCGAGCTCCCCAACGCGGAGGCCGATGGCTGGCTCGCGCGGGCCGACCGGCCAGAATGGGCGGTGGGCTTTGCCGACGCCATCGTCCGCCGCCGCTGCCGCGAGCGCGGATTCGCGGTCGCCGAGTCCGTCCGCTATGGCGCTTGGCGTGAGCGCGCTTCGCCGTGCCGGTTTCAGGACATCGTCCCCGCGATCAAACCCCCGTCCCCATGAGAATCATCCGTCACCTGACCGGCCACGGGCCGGCGCATGCGCTCGTGCAACCCGACGGCACGGCCTGGGAAATCGCCGGAGACCTGCTGGGCGACTGGCGGGTCACCGACCGTCCGGTCCAGCCCGCCAAGCTGCTCGCCCCGATCGTGCCGCCCAACATTTTGGCGATCGGATTGAACTACCGGCGGCACGCCGCGGAGGGCGGTCGGGGCGTGCCGGAGCGGCCGATGCTGTTTCTCAAGGGCACGAACAGCCTGCAAAATCCGGGCGACGCCATCGAAATCCCGGTGAAGCAGGCCAGCACGGAGGTCGACTTCGAGGGCGAACTGGCCGTCGTGATCGGCCGGCGCTGCAAGAACGCGTCGCGAGCCAACGCGCTCACTTTCGTCCTGGGGTACACGTGCGCCAACGACGTTTCGGCGCGGGACTGGCAGCACCGGCTGGGCGGCGGGCAATTCTGTCAGGGCAAGAGCTTCGACACCTTCTGCCCCCTGGGTCCGGCCTTGATCACGCGCGACGAGATCCCCGATCCCAATCAGCTGCGGATCCAAACGCTGCTCAACGACGAGCCGATGCAGGACGCGAATACGAACGACATGGTCTTCGACGTGCCGGCCCTCATCGAGTTCCTGAGCGCGAGCAAGACCCTGCTGCCCGGCACGGTGATCCTCACCGGCACGCCGCAGGGCGTCGGCGCCGCCCGTCACCCGCCGGTCTTCCTGAAGGCCGGCGACACGATCAGCGTCGACATCGAACGGATCGGCCGCCTGACCAACCCGGTGATCGACGAGAAGTTCCGGGCCTGACTCCGTTCAGGGCGGCTGCGGTCCGTAGATGTCCCAGTGGCCCAGGAGTTCCTGGACCACCGGCTGGCCGGCCCGGAAGGTGTTCTCGAATGCCAGGAGGTCTCCCGGGAAATCCTCGGCCACGTGCTTCAGCGGGTCCTGGCCCGGCGGAGCCACGGTGTATTCGGCGGCCGTGCGCAGGATGAGGACCCGGCGGAAGTCCGCGCGGTGCAACTTCGTCAATTGGGAGAGCGCCGCGCAGATCAAGTGGTCCTCGGGATCGGCCATGACGAAACTGCCCCGGTCGCGCGTCCAATAGCGGGTCCAGTCGCCGGCCCATTGAGTCAGGGTGCGCCCGTGCCAATAGCGAACGGAGCCCAGGCTGTCGCCTTTCAGCACGGTGGGTGGCTCGGTCGCCGCGGGGTAGCCGGTGTAGGCGCCGCGCAGGCGCCGGTAGTGCGCGTTATCGTCCAGCGCCGCATCGCGCGACATGCGAAACGCCATGTCGGCCAGCTTGCCATTGAGCTCGTACACCATGCCCGTCGGGCTCTGGAGGTCCGGCGCCGGCCGATCGATGCCCTCCTTCGAGCGCAGCGGGACGATGCCGTACGGCCAGTCGGCCGGCGCGTCCCGGCTGTCGACCTCGAAGGCGAGGTCGCCGTCGACGACGAGATGGATCCAGGCGGCCGAACCCAGGGAGGCGGCGTTGGGATTGGCGTCGGCGATGCCCGCGACCAGCCAGTAGGCCTGGCTGAAGTCGAGATTCGGATCCAAGCCGAAGGTCATCAGCTGCACGGCCGCCTGTTCCCGCGAGCCGCATACGATCGCATAGAGACCTTGGCCATCCGTATAGACGAGCCGGCCCAGGCCGGGCACATCGACGGGCTGATTCAGGTGCTCGCGCTCCACCCAATACTGGAATTCACCCGGCCGGTCTCCGGTGTCGCGGCCGACTTCAAAAGTCGTGACGATGACGAGCTTCACGGGGGCGGCCTGTGCCGCGAGGCGCGGCGCCGCGGCCAGGACCGCCGCGACGAGGCCCAGCCCCCACCAAGCCACCATCTTGGCGGGGATCGGAAGAGCGTATGGGAGGCCCCGGAGTGAATGGGCGCGGTCCCGGTCGGGGAAAGACTTAGGCATGAGGTGTTGCGGGGACCGCGTCGGGCAGGACCAGGGCAAACTGCCGTCCGGGTCCGTGGACGCCCTCGATCAGGATGCCCTCGACGTCGGCCGTCCGGGACGGACCGGTGCACCAAATCACGTTGGGATCGGCGCCCAGCGCGGCCACCGCCTGGGGCAGGTCGGAGAATATCTGGCTGCGCCGCAGCACCGCCACGTGCACCCAGGGCGCGAGCGCGGCCAGCCGGCTCGAGGTCGTCTGGTCGTTCAGAATAAGCGTGCCCGATTCGGCCACCGCTCCGGCGGCGCGCGTGATGCCGAAGGCGTAGTCGTCGACGCGGCGGCGGTCGAACGCGCTTTCCACCGTGAAGCCGTCGCCGAATTCGCCCGCCAGTTCCGGCCAGAGCGTCGGATCGCAGTACCCATGGAGCCAACCTCCTGCGCGGAGCCGGGCGGCGACCGCGGCCGGACTGGTGAAGACATTGCCATGCAGCGCGCCCAGGCGCTCGGTAAACGCGGTCAGCGTGTCCCGGCCGGCCAACACCCGGCGGAGCACGGCCAGCTCGGTGTCAAACTCCGGCAGCGGGGCGCGT
>CAZWMF010000029.1:0-14416 GCA_964634535.1 uncultured Opitutaceae bacterium
GCCAACGCTCCGGCGGCGGTTGCCGAGATGAGCGATATTCCGGAATTGCGCGAGACCTGGGTGTTCACGATCGCGAGCCTTCAGACCTACCAATACATCGGCGGGCCGTTTTTCAACTCCCTGTACACCGCCTCGGAACCTTACGTCTGGCTGAGCGCCGACCCGGTGATGATGGACGCGCTGATGCGCGACCGGATGAACCGCTGGCGGCGGCGCGACGGCTTTGATTCCATCCCGGAGGAGATCCGCACGCTGGAGTTCGCCGAGACGCTCGGGGTGGGCTCGACCCGCACCAAGAACGCGATCATCGTCCCGGTTTCAGACTGACGCTGCGCTTTGACCGCTTCTGGCTTGTCTCCGCCAAGTTCCCCGGGCCAATCTCGATTCCACACAATCCCATGAACAGCCCGGCCGCCGCCTACTTGCCGTTTCTTGTCCAGGCGGTGCTGGCTGCCCTGATCACGGGAGCCGTCATCGGAGCGAGCACTTTTCTCGGCCAGCGGACCCGGCACACCCGGATCACGGATACGGCTTACGAGTGCGGCGTGCCCGGCGGGGGAATGGTGCACACGCGCTTTTCGGTCAAGTTCTTCGTCACGGCGCTGCTCTTCATGCTCTTCGATCTGGAGATCGTGATTCTCGTTCCCTGGACGGTCATCTATCGCGAGTTTCTGCATGCGCACCTGGCGATTCTCGGGCCGGTGGTTTTCTTCATCGGCGTCCTGGTCCTGGGCTTGGTGTACGAGGTGAAAAAGGGCGCGCTGGAATGGGAGAAATAGCCTGTGCGGCTGGATAAGGTCATCGCCCGCAGCCGCGTCATCGACCTCCACAGCGCCGATCTCAAGGGGGCCCTGGAGGAACTGGTCGCCGTCGCGACCACGCGATTCCCCGATTTGAAGCCCGAGCCGCTGCTCAAGGGTCTGATGGCCCGCGAGAGCACGATGACGACCTACCTCGGACTCGGGGTGGCGCTGCCGCACGTGCGGGTGAAGATGGCCCGGCGCTACGTCCTGGCGATCGGGCGCAGCCGGGTGGGCATCCGCCACGACGGGGCCATGGTCGAGGAACGCGTGCACCTGGTGGTCACGCTGATCGCCGGGGAAAAATCCCGCGATTATCTGCAGGTCCTGGCCACGATCGCCCGGCAATTGCGCGAGCCCGAGTTCGTGGGCAGCCTGGTCAACGCGCCCGACCTCGACACGCTGACCGAGCGGCTGCTGGCCGGCTTCGGCGGCATCCGGCCGGTCCAGGCCCAGCAAAATCGCATCAACCGGCTCATGTTCCGCGAGACCGAAACGGTGGCCCGGGCCGTCGGCTGCAGTGCGATCATGGTCTTTGCCGACACCTTTATCGGTGGACTCGACGCGCAGGCCCTGCGCTCGAAGATGAAGACCATCTTCGTCACCCGCAGCGCGATCGACGCCAGCATGGAGAGCGAAGGCGACTCCAATCACACGATCCAGGTCCGTTCGTTTTCGAATCAGCGGCTGGCGCAGCTGCGCAGCGCCATATTGGTCGCCCTGACCCGCGGCGTCATCTCCTTCAACGACCGGGTCTGTTGCCTCGGCGGGATGACCGGCAGCAATCAGTTCGACACCCTGGTCGTGGTCGACATCGAACGGGAATTCCAAACCCTGCTGACCGGCGGGGCCGCCGACCTCCTGCCGCCCGAGGTCAAGGCCGAGGTGCTCGAACGGATCATCGCGGTGGCGACCGAATTGGCGGTAGAGGGCCGGGAGGGCCGCCCGGTCGGCTGCCTCTTCGTGGTCGGCGACACCGAAAAGGTTGCCACCTTGATCAAGCCGCTGGTCCTCAATCCATTCTTCGGCTACAAGGAGGAGGATCGGAACATCCTCAATCCGTTCATGGATGAAACGGTGAAGGAGTTTTCCTCGATCGACGGCGCGTTTATCATCCGGGGCGATGGCGTGGTGGAATCGGCCGGCAGCCTGATCCAGGCGACGGACAGCGACCACGCCTTGCCGAGCGGCTTGGGCAGCCGGCACGCCGCCGCCGCGGCGATCAGCGTGGCCGCCGATTGCATCTCGCTCGTCGTATCGTCGAGCACCGGGCAGGTGACCCTCTTCCGCCGCGGTATCATGCTGCCGCTCACGGAGAAACGGCGGTAGTCGACCCCGGCTGAGGCCGTCCGGGGTTTTCCCTTGCGATGGACCGCGCGGAGTCTACGCTGGTCCGTTCAACCCAATTCCGTCATGCAAGAACTCGTCACCCTAGAGTGCACCGAAGCGAAGAAGGAAGGCAAACCGGCCTCCCGTTATCTGACCACCCGCAACAAGAAGACCGTGACCGAGCGGATCGAGAAGAAGAAGTACAACCCCTTCCTCCGCCGTCACACGGTCCACAAAGAGATCAAGTAGTCTCTTTGCTCCCGCCGCTCGGATTGCCGACCGGCGCCGCGCCCGCCTGAAGCGGGGCCGGCTGCTGGCTGAGCTGCTGGCGGCGGGCCGCCCGCCAGCCTTCGCGGTGCCGACGAATCCAGTCGAGGAGGGCCCGCTCGAAGCCGATATCGTAGCCCAGGCGCTCGGATTCGAGCCACTTGTGCTTCAAGATTTCTTCCCGTTCCGCCAGAAATTCTTGATAGAGATTGGATTGCTTCACGAATTCGCGCGAAGAAGAATCCGGCTCTTTGGACGGCGGTTTCATGAAGCGGAACGTAGATGAGATAGAGCCATTGCCGGCTGTCAATGCCGAGCATTGCGCCGGATCGGCCGTGGATTCATAGAGCCGTGCCATAATCAGGTCGTTCGCGTCTCGAGCCGCTCGAGCAGGGTGTGAGCGATCGAGGTGAATACTTTTGCCGCCGGGCCCGCCGGGTCCGTGACGACCACCGGTCGACCCGCGTCGCCGCCGGCGCGGATTTCCGGCAGCAGGGGAACCTGGCCGAGCAGCGTGGTGCCGAGCCGCTCGGCGGTGATCGCCCCGCCGCCCTCGCCGAATAGCGCATGCTTCGTGCCGGCCGGGTCGATGAAGTAGCTCATGTTCTCGGCCACGCCGAGGATGGGCACGTTGACCTTCTGAAACATGACTCCGCCCTTGCGGGCGACGTTGTAGGCCGCCGGCTGCGGAGTGGTGACGATGATCGCTCCATCCAGCGCGATCGTTTGCACGACCGAGAGCTGGGCGTCGCCCGTGCCCGGCGGCAGATCGATCAGGAGCACGTCCAATTCGCCCCACTTCACGTTCTGCACGAATTGCTGGATCGTCTTCATGATCATCGGCCCTCGCCAGACGACCGGCGTGCCCTCGTCGACCAGGAAGCCCATGCTCATCACCTTGACGCCATACCGCTCCATGGGAACGAGGACCGCCGCCGCATCCTCACCTTCCACCTGCGGCCGGCCCTCGAGGCCGATCATCAAAGGGATGCTCGGTCCGTAGATGTCGCAGTCGAGGAGCCCGACGCGGCCGTGGCGACCCTGCGCGCCGAACACCTGGGCGAGCGCGCAGGCGAGGTTGACGGCGAATGTGCTCTTGCCCACGCCGCCCTTGCCCGAGGCGATGGCCACGGCGTGGCGGATGGTCTTGGGCGCGCCGGCCGCTCCCGGCAGGTTGCCGCCGGTCGACGGGCCGCGCGCCGGTTGCACCGCGATGTCGATCGCCGTGTCCGTCACCCCGGGCATCGCCCGCAGGCAGCGGTCGATCTCCCCTTTCAGGTGGAGCGGAATCTTCGGATCGGCCGTGGTCACGACCAGCGAGACATGCGCGGTGCCGTTATTCCAGCTGGCCGCCCGGATGAGTCCGAAGGAGACGATGTCCCGGCTGAACCCGGGATACTTGACCTGCTTGAGCTGTTCCTTGATTTCGTCGGCGGTCATCGGGCTTGCCCTAAATTAGTGGCGCGGAGCCTCCGTGCATTGGGCCGGCCGCTCTGGGGCCCGGCCGGCACGGCGGATACGGGGGACGGTCCCGCGGGAAACATCCGGCGTACCCGCGCCTTGGCCAGGACCGATATCGGCTCGTCATGGTGGGAATTATTTCGGCGACACGCTCCGAGGACCATCAAATAAGAGTTGTTAAGTGCGCGCCGCGCGCAAATAGAAACCCCTGACATGCGCACTTTGTACCTTATTTTATTTTCCCTCGCCCTGGTGGCGCCCGCCCGCGCCTTTCGTGATCTCGGGAATGTCGACGTGGTGGCCAGCGGCCGAACGATCAGCGTTCAAGTGTCGGGCACGACTCCGCTGCTCAATGGGCTCGCCCGCCTCGCGTTCAAGACGCACGGACGCTATGCGTTGGCGCAGACGGGCGGTTCGTCGTATTATCAGATCCGCTTTAGCCCGGCCGGACCGGCGGCGGTGACGGTTGAAATCACCCGGCTGGAGGGCACGTTGCCCGTGGCGACAGAGACCGTGAGCGGAACCAGTCTGGCCAACGCGTTGCTGCGCGCGGCCGACGTCGCCGTGGAGAAGACCAACGGGGTGGGTCTGCGCGGCTACTTTGCCTCCAAGCTCGCCTTTGTCGGCGGCACCGGAATGCACAAGGAGGTGTACACGGGCGACCTGTTCTTCACCCAGTGGCGGCGCCTGACGGCCGACCGCTCCGACGTGCTCTTTCCGCGCTGGTCGCCGGACGGCTCCCGGCTGCTTTACACGAGCTTCCGCCGGGGATTTCCGGACATTTATCTGATCGACCTGAACAGCTATCTGCTCAGCACGTTCGAAAGTTTTCGCGGAACCAATATCGGTGCCCGCTTCAGCCCGGACGGGCGCCACGCGGCGATGGTGCTCACCGGTTCGTCGGGCAATTCCCAGATCTGGCTGAGCGACGCCGAGGGCCACGGGCTGCGGCAGTTGACCCATTTCGAATCGTCCAAGGCTTCGCCCTGTTGGTCGCCCGACGGCACCCGCATCGCGTTCGCTTCTTCGCCCGGGCCGCAGATATATGTGATGTCGATCTACGGCGGCTCGCCGCAGCGGGTGACGGTGGGGGCGGGCAACTACTGTGCGGAACCCGACTGGTCCCGGACCGATCCGGACAAGCTGGCGTTCACCTTCCGCCTGGAGGGTCGCTATCAGGTCGGGGTCCTCTCCGTGTCGAGCGGGACCTGGAAGCAGGTGTCCAATGCGGGCTTCGACGGGCTCGAAGCCTCCTGGCTGCCGGATGGCCGGCATTTGGTCTACACCGCCCGCGATCGGTACAGCAGTCGTCTCTGTATTCTTGATACAGAGACCGGCCGGAGCACGCCGATCAGCCCGGTCACTTTCGGCCCGGCCCAGCAGGCCAACGTCTGGGCGGCGTCGCGTTAGCCGGCATCCCTAAAGGAAGATGAAGCGGTCGCCGGGGAGAAGGCGCCCGCTTCACCGGACGGAATCGGCCCGCGCGGAGAGGGCCGCCCGAGCCGATCGCTAGCGCGTGGCCGCGGCGAAGTGCTGCTCCGCGGCGTCCCAATCGACCACATTCCAGAACGCGGCAATGTAGTCCGGCCGCCGGTTTTGGTAATGGAGGTAATAGGCGTGCTCCCAGACATCGAGTCCGATGATGGGCGTGCCCTCGAAGCCGGCGACCGCCTTGCCCATGAGGGGGCTGTCCTGGTTGGCGGTCGAACCGATCGCGAGTTTCTTATCGGCGCCGACGACGAGCCAGGCCCAGCCCGAGCCGAACCGGCCGGCCGCGGCCTTGCCGAAGTCCTCCTTCAGCTTGTCGAAGGAGCCGAAGGTGGACGTGATTGCGGCCGCGAGGGCCCCCTTAGGGGCGCCGCCCTTGCCGGGACCGAGAATCTTCCAAAAGAACGAGTGATTGCTGTGCCCGCCGGCGTTGTTGCGCAGGACGCCGCGGGTCGCCTCGGAGGTCTGGGTCAGGTCGCGGATGAGGTCGTCCACCGCCAGGGCCGCGGCCGTGGGCTGGTCCTTGAGCGCATTGTTCGCGTTATTGATATACGCTTGGTGGTGCTTGGTGTGATGGATTTCCATCGTGCGCGCGTCGATGTGCGGCTCGAGCGCGTTGTAGGAATAGGCGAGTTTCGGGAGTTCGTAAGCCATGGTGGTCGTGTTCGTTAAGGGTCGACAACCAATGCGCGAATCGGGGTTCCGTCAACTCCCCGACCGTGACATACGCGCCAAAAAACGGGTCAGGGTACCGCGTCGAGGCCCGATCGCTTCAGGTGGAAAAACGCCTGGAGCAGATCGAGGCATTCCTCCTCCAACACTCCGCCCGCGGTGACCTCCAGCCGGTGGTTGGCCCGCGGCAAGTCATTGAGGTTGGTCGCCCCGCCGAGGCAGCCCATTTTGGGGTCGCCCACGGCGAAACAGACCCGCCGCACCCGCGACATGACCAGGGCTCCCGCGCACATGGGGCAGGGCTCCTTCGTGACGTAGACCGTGGCCCCGTCCAGCCGCCAGTCCCCGATCCGGGCGGCGGCCTGCGTCAGGGCGAGAATCTCCGCGTGGGCGGTCGGATCGCGGGCCTCCTCGACCGCGTTCCGGGCCGCGGCGATGATTTCGCCATGGCGCTCGATAATCGCCCCGACCGGGACTTCGTCCGCGTGCCAGGCCTCGATCGCCTGGTTGTACGCCAGGCTCATGTAAAAGGCGTCGTCCCGGAGCAATTGGGACGGAAAACGCTTTTCAAAAGGGCAGGGGAGCACGGAAAAGGTTGATCTAAGCTTTCGGTTCCCCTTCACTTAGGCATCTCATTTTCCCCTTTCAAGGGGCTTTTGCCGCTGAATCCACCCATCCCTATGATCAACCCGACGCCGTCCGGCTTCTAAGCACCCTCAAACCATGGCTGAAGGCAATGCGATCGAAGTGGAAGGCAAAGTGGTGGCGGTCCTCCCGGGCACGATGTTCAAGGTCCAACTGGCGAACGGCCACGTGGTCCTGGCCCATATTTCCGGCAAGCTCCGCAAGAACTTCATCAAGATCGCCGCCGGCGACATGGTGAAGATGGAGATGAGCCCCTACGACTTGGAGAAGGCGCGGATCACGTTCCGGATGAAGGAATCGAATCCGCCGCCGCCGCCGATGCAGCGTCGGCGGTACTGATCCGCCGCTTCCGCCATGCCGGGCCTGGACCGACGGGGTGGGCGGAAATCCGGGCCGACGCGGTGCAGCCGGGCGCCGGCGCCGTTTGCGACCGACATCGACGCGTTCATCGCGTTCAACACCTTGGAGCGGGGGCTCTCGGAACACACCCGCAGCGCCTATCAGGCCGACCTCGATCAGGCGGCGGAATTCCTGGCCAAGGCCGGCGTGAAGGATTGGCGGACGGTCAAGCCCGAGCAGGTGGCCTCGTGGGTTCAGGCGGAGGGCCGCCGCCGCGCGGCGACGACCGCCGCCCGGCGCTTGAGTGCGCTGCGCATGCTGGCGCGCTTTCTCGTGCGGGAAAACCGCCGGGAGGACGATTTTGCCGAACTGTTGGCCGGCCCGCGCATCCGCCGCGCGCTGCCGGCGACCCTCAGCGCTGCCGACATCCGCCGGTTTCTGATTGCCGCCGACGGCCGACGTCCGGCCGACCTGCGCGACCGCGCATTGCTGGAGCTCTTTTACGCGAGCGGCCTGCGCGTGTCCGAATTGGCCGGCTTGCTCATCCAACAAGTCGATTTGGAGTCCGGATTGGTCCGGGTCTTCGGCAAAGGTTCCAAGGAGCGGGTCGTGCCCTTTGGCCGGCGCGCCAGCGAGGCGTTGGTCGCCTACCTCGAAGCCGGCCGGCCCAAGCTCGTCCAGGCGAAAACCGGCAGCGCACTCTTTCTCAATCCCCACGGCCATTCGCTCTCCCGGGTCGGCCTCTGGATGATCGTCAAGAAATACGCCCGCCGGGCCGGTTTGCCGGCCACGATCAAGCCTCACCTCTTGCGTCATTCGTTCGCGACCCACCTGCTCGCCGGCGGGGCCGATCTGCGCGCGATCCAGGAAATGCTGGGCCATGCGAGCATCGGCACGACCCAAATCTATACGGCGGTCGCTCCCGCTCGCCTGGTCGAGCAGCACGCCAAGTACCATCCGCGCAATCGATGAGCTTGGATCCGTCGCTGTCCAGCGCCCACGCGCTCCTGCAGGCGCACGCGCGCCGACCGCTCGAGCCGGCGGAGGCCGAAATGACCGCCGCGGCCCTGGCCTTCATCGCCGAGCATCCCGACGCCTTGCGGCGCAGTTGTTTGCCGGGACACCTAACCGGGTCGGCCTGGGTGGTGAATCCGGCGAGGACGCGGGTATTGCTCACGTTGCATCGCAAGTTGGGCCGCTGGCTCAATCCGGGGGGACATGCCGACGGGGATCCGGATCTGCCCGCCGTGGCCCTGCGCGAGGCGACCGAGGAGTCGGGCCTGACCGGCGTCCGGCTGGTCTCCCCCGACCTATTCGATTTCGACCGGCATCGGATTCCGGAACACCGCGGCGTGCCCGCCCACGATCACTACGATTTCCGGTTTCTTTGCGAGGCCGATGACCGCGAACCTTTGCGCATCAGCGAGGAATCGGTGGATTTGGCCTGGGTGGACGCGGCCGCCGTGCTGACGCGCAATGGGGAGCCCTCGATGCGACGGCTGGTCGCCAAATCGACCCGTTTGGCGCCGTCCGCGGCCGATCCCGAACCGGCCGCCGCCTTCGGCCGCCTGCGCTTGGGCGAAGTCCGCCGTCACGTGTTTCTGTGCCTGGGTCCGGACTGCTGCGCTTCCCCGGATGGCCAGCGAACGTGGGATACGCTGAAACAGGAACTGGCCGAGCGGAAGCTGCCGGTTTTGCGCACCAAGGCCGCTTGCCTGCGCATCTGCAGCGGCGGTCCCTGGATGGTCGTCTACCCCGAAGGGGTTTGGTACGGCGGAGTCACCCCGGATCGTTGCCGCCGCATCGTGGCCGAGCACCTGGAAGGTGGCCGCCCCGTGGCCGAGTGGCAGGCCCGCGTGCATCCGCTGCCGGGATAAAGCCAACTTGCGCCGACGGCCAACGCGGGGTAAAGGGTGGCGGTGAGCGCCGCGAAACTTCGTCGTCCCGAATTGCTGGCCCCGGCCGGCGGCTGGGACTGCGCGCGTGCGGCGGTTGAGAATGGCGCCGACGCCATCTATTTCGGCTTGGAGCGCTTCAACGCCCGGATGCGGGCCGACAACTTCACCCAGGCGGATCTGCCGGCCCTCATGGCGTTTCTGCACGGCCGCGGCGTGCGCGGGTATGTGACCTTCAATACGTTGGTGTTCACGAACGAGCTGGCCGAGGCGGCCGATTATGTCCGCAGCATCATCGCCGCCGGCGTCGACGCCGCGATCGTGCAGGACGTCGGCATCTGCCGGCTGATTCGCGCCCTGTCCCCCGATTTCCCCATCCACGCGTCCACGCAAATGACCATCACGAGCGCGGCCGGCGTCGCGTTTGCCCGGGAATTGGGCGCGGAACTCGTGGTCCTCGCCCGCGAAAACTCGATCGCCGACATCGAGAAAATCAACGCGGCGCAGCCGGGCGAACCGCTGCCGCTCGAGGTGTTTGTGCACGGGGCCCTCTGCGTCGCTTTCTCCGGGCAGTGCCTCACGAGCGAGTCGCTGGGCGGACGCTCGGCCAACCGGGGCGAATGCGCCCAGGCCTGTCGCCTGCCCTACGAACTCGTGTCCGACGGGCAGACGGTGCCGCTCGGCGACCGGCGCTACCTGCTGAGCCCGCGGGATCTCGCTGGATTGGAGGTCCTGCCCGAGCTGATCAAGGCCGGAGTGGCATCCCTCAAGATCGAAGGCCGGCTCAAATCGCCCGAGTACGTGGCCAGCATCACGCGAGTGTATCGCCAGGCCTTGGATCGGGCGATGGCCGGACTGACGGGTGAGCCGGTTCCGGCGTTTTCACCCGAGGCCGTCCGCTACGAACTGGAAATGAGCTTCTCCCGAGGTTTGTCGACCGGGTGGTTTGGCGGCCTCGACAATCAAGCGCTCGTGCATGCCCGTTTTGGCACGAAGCGCGGAGTCTATCTCGGCCAGGTCCTGGCCGTGAACGCCGAGTCCGTTCAGCTGCAGCCGGCCGCTCCGGTCAAGCGGGGCGACGGCATCGTCTTCGACGCCGGGCGGCCCGATTTGTCCGAAGAGGGCGGGCGCATTTACGAGATCGCGACGGACGCCGCGGGCGCCGTCACGCTGCGCTTCGGCCACGGCGACCTCGATTGGAGCCGGATCAAGACCGGGCAGCGGGTGTGGAAAACGAACGATCCGGCGTTGGATCGGGAGCTGCGCGCGAGCTTTTCGGGCGAGGCGATCCGCTTTCCGCAGCCGATCCGGATGAGCGTGCATGGCCGCGCCGGCGCGCCCTTGAGCGTGGTGGCCGCCGACGCCGAGGGTCATGTGGCCCGGGTGGACTCGCGGATGGCGCTCGCGGTCGCCGACCACCAGCCGCTCACGGCCGATCGCCTGCGGGCGGCGCTGGGCCGGCTGGGTGGCACGCCGTTTCGCTTGGGCGAACTGACCCTGGAGCTCGAAGGGGCGGTCATCCTGCCGGTGAGCGAACTCAACCGCCTGCGTCGGGAGGCGGTGGCGGCGCTCGCCCAACAGCGGGCGCGGCCGCGGCGGTGGCAATCGACGCCGGAATATTCCCAACCCAGCTGGGCGCCCGCGGGCGCGCCGGGCGAACCGCCCGAACTCATCGTCGTCATCCGGCTGCCCGGCCAACTCGACGCCGCCTGGCATGGCGGCGCGCGAACCGTGTATTGCGAGTTTGAAAACCCCAAACATTACCGCGAAACCGTGGCCCGATTCCGGGCGTTGCAGGCGACGGAGCCCGCGGGCCCGGCTTCGATCTGGGTGGCCCCGCCGCGCATCTTCCTGCCCGGCGAGGACTGGATCCTCCAGCAGGTGCGCTCGTGCGAGGCCGACGGCTATCTCGTGCGCAACTACGACCACCTGGCGTTCTTCGCCGGGGATCGTCGACGGGGCGATTTCTCGCTCAACGTGGCCAATCCCTGGACCGTGGCCTGGTTTGTCCAGCGCGGCGGGCTGGAGCGGGTGAGCGCCAGCTACGATCTCAATTTCGAGCAACTGGAGGCGCTCTTGCGGGCGGTGCCGGGTGGACTCCTCGACATCACCATTCACCAGCGGATGCCGATGTTTCACATGAACCACTGCGTGTTCTGCGCCTTTCTCTCGACGGGCAAGGACTACCGCGACTGCGGTCGGCCGTGCGACGCGCACCGGGTTGTGCTGCGCGACCGCGTGGGCGCCGAACTGCCGCTCAAGGCCGACGCCGGTTGCCGCAACACGGTGTACAACAATCGCGCGCAGACCGGCGCGGAATACGCGGGGCGGTTGGGCGAACTCGGCGCCCGGCATTTTCGCGTCGAATTCGTCAACGAGGACGGCGCCGAGGTGGCGCGCACCGTGGCGCTTTACCGCCGGCTGCTGGCGGGCGAGGTGAGCGGCGGCGAACTTTGGCGCGAGCTCAAGCTGATACCCCAACTCGGCGTCACCCGCGGACAGATGGAGACGCGGCGTTGACGGGCCCGATCGGAGGTGCCGAGGATCCCGGCGCGCCGAAGCCGTCAGGCGAAGACGCCCCGCCGTTGAGCGGAGCCGGCAAATTTCGATAAATCGTGGCCGTGAGATTCTGGATGAACGCCGGTTTTTCCAGGACTTCGTTGGCGCCGGCGATGCGACCCAGGGCCGCCATCTTCTTGGTG
This sequence comes from uncultured Opitutaceae bacterium, assembly GCA_964634535.1. Classification (GTDB taxonomy): domain Bacteria; phylum Verrucomicrobiota; class Verrucomicrobiia; order Opitutales; family Opitutaceae; genus Palsa-1447. The sequence goes on from CAZWMF010000029.1 coordinate 11,599, forward strand.
GCGCACGCGGTCATCAGGAGCAGCGGAATCCGTGCGGTGCGCGGATCGGCCCGCATCGCCCGGCAGATCGCCAGGCCGTCCATGCGCGGCAAGTTGGCCTCGATCAGCGCAAGATCCACCGGCAGTTCGGCGGCGTACCACAAGCCGGAAAAGCCGTCGGGAGTCAGATGGACCTGGTGGCCCGCCGCGCTGAGGCAATACTCCAGCGTCTTTCGGACCGACTCATTATCATCGATTACCAGAAGGTTTGCCATGGCGGGCGCGCAGGGGACCAGAATAAGCTTTACCATAAGCGGCTTCCCGAATGCAAACTTCCTGTCGCCGCGCCCTAGCCGCTAGGCGAAGGCGCGGGGGCCAATTTCTGTTGACCGTTTTGAGATTCACGGCGTCATCGTCTGCTTTTAACAGCCGTGAAAATCAATGTATTCGTGACGCCCAAGAGGAACGTGCTCGATCCCCAAGGGGCGGCGGTCGGGCACGCCCTGGAAAGCCTGCAATTTCGGGGACTGAAGGGCGCCCGAGTGGGCAAGCTCGTGGAGTTGGAGGTGGACGGATCGGACACGCCCCAGTTTCGGGCGCAACTCGACCGGGTATGCCGCGAACTCTTGAGCAACCCGGTCATCGAGGACTTCCGGTACGAGATTCTGGCCGGTCCGCAATGAACGTCGCGGTCCTGCAGTTTCCTGGCTCGAATTGCGACCAGGACGCTTACCATCTTTTCTCGTCCGGCTTGCGGGTCCCGACCCGCTATGTCTGGCACAAGCAGCGCAGCCTCGACGGGGCCGATCTGGTCGTGCTGCCGGGCGGATTCGCCCATGGCGACTACCTGCGGTGCGGGGCGATCGCGCGCTTTTCGCCGGTGATGCAGGCCGTGCGGGAATTCGCCGAGGCGGGCGGTCTGGTTTTTGGGATTTGCAACGGCTTTCAGATTCTCTGCGAGGCGGGCTTGCTTCCGGGCGCCTTGATCCGCAACACCTCGCTCGAGTACCGATGTGTGGTGTGCGACTTGGCGGTGGAACCCGGGGCGGCGACCCTCAATCCGCAGGTGATTGGTTCGCGCATTCGCATGCCGATCGGCCACGGCGAAGGCAACTACCGGATCGACGAAGCGGGCCTGGCCCGGCTGAAAGCCGGAAAGCAGATTCTCCTGCGCTACGTGAACAATCCAAACGGTTCGCTCGCCGGCATCGCTGGAATACGCAACGAGCAGGGCAATGTGCTGGGCATGATGCCCCATCCCGACCGCGCCTTTGAGCGCTTCCACCCGAGTCAGGACGGACTTGCGGTGGCCCGCGCGGTTCTCGCCATCAAGTTTCCGCATATACTACGCCAGAGCGCATGAACGCACCCGGGCTGCCGCCCAATCCCGACCTTCTTCTCAATCAGCCGATTACGCCCGAATTGGTCAAGCGCCACGGGCTCAGGCCGGAGGAGTACGATCTCATCGTCGGGCACCTCCAACGCACGCCCACGCTGACCGAACTCGGCATTTTTTCGGTGATGTGGTCCGAGCATTGTTCGTACAAGAACACGCGACCGCTGCTCAAGGGCTTCCCGACCGAAAAGCGCGGGACGACCGCCGGTTTCGGCCGGGTGCTCGTCAAGGCCGGTGAGGAGAACGCCGGGATCATCGATATCGGCGACGGCTGGGCGATCGCCTTCAAAATCGAGTCGCATAACCACCCGAGCGCGGTCGAGCCCTTTGAAGGGGCGGCGACCGGCGTCGGGGGCATCATCCGGGACATATTCACGATGGGCGCGCGGCCGGTGCTTCTCACCAATTCACTGCGGTTCGGTGAATTGGATTCGCCGGTCACCCGCCGGCTCCTGCGCGGCGTCGTCTCCGGCATCGCCCATTACGGCAATTGCGTTGGCGTTCCGACGGTGGGTGGGGATGTGTATTTCGACCGCAGTTATGAAGGTAATCCGTTGGTCAATGCATTATGCCTCGGCACGTTGCGTCACGACCAGATTCGGCGCGGCAAGGCGACCGGCGTCGGCAACCCGGTGTTTTATGTCGGGGCGGCGACCGGCCGGGACGGACTGGGCGGGGCGGCCTTCGCTTCGAAAGAATTGAGCGAGGAGAGCGCTTCGGATCGGCCGGCGGTGCAGAAGGGCGATCCGTTCATGGAAAAGCTGCTCATCGAGGCCTGCCTGGAAATGATGGCGGTTCCGGGCTTGGTGGTGGGCATCCAGGACATGGGAGCGGCCGGCTTGACCTGTTCGACCTGCGAAACCGCCAGCCGGGGTGGCGCGGGCATCGAGATCGAACTCGACCACGTTCCGCAGCGCGAAACCGGCATGAATTCCTACGAGATCATGCTCTCGGAGTCGCAGGAGCGCATGCTGGTGATCGTCGAGCGCGGCCGGGAGGCCGAAATCGAGGCGATCTTCGCCAAGTGGGACCTGCATGCCGCCCACATCGGAACGGTCACCGACACCGGGCGCATGGTGGTCAAGCAGCACGGCGTGACCGTGGCCGATATTCCCGCCGGCGTCCTCACCGATCAGGCCCCCTTGTACCAACGCGAGGCGCTGGAACCGGCGTATCTGGCGCAGACTCGGGCCTGGACCCCGGCGGCGGCCGGCCTGCCGGACCTGGACCAGGCCGGTGCCCAGGCCGCCCTGCCGCGGCTGCTCGCCCACCCGACGATCGCGTCCAAGCGCTGGCTTTACCGCCAGTACGATCACATGGTGCAGCATGGCACGGCGGTGGGCCCGGGCAGCGACGCGGCCGTCGTCCGGCTGCGGCTGGGCGAGCGGGAGAAGTTCATCGCGATCAGCAACGACTGCAATGGCCGCTACTGCTACCTCAACC
>CAZWMF010000030.1:0-14394 GCA_964634535.1 uncultured Opitutaceae bacterium
AGTCGAAGCCATTGTTCCATTTAAGCGCGGCGGCCGATGTCGCCGAGCGTAAAATGCCGCAGACGGCCGAATTCCAAAGAGACTTCAAATCAGTCCGGCATTCCTGAAGCTGTAGTAGCCCAGCCCCAGGGGATCGTCATCTTTGTTTCCAATAATGACGTGGTCCAGCATCTCGATCTCAACCGTCTTCGATGCGTCCCTCAGTAACCGGGTGATCTGCACGTCTGCGCTGCTAGGCGAAGGGTCGCCGCTTTTACGAAGTCCGGACCATTAGGATATGAACGGACGACTGACTACCAGCGACTTACGCAGTTTATGAGGCAAAAACATTCGATTATGAAGCCGCTCTGGAGTTTCGCCGCGTAGTTGTCCGACGGATTCGGAGCGCTCGCCGCCGGTTGTTCAGCTTGGGCGGTGCTGCAATCCCTGGAGGCGGCGGCATTCTTCCCGGAGCGCCGCGTTTTTTTCCATGAGGTCGTGGACATCTGCCTCGCGGGATTGAAGCTCTTTCACTCGCGTCCGTAGTTCGCAGATCATGCCGGCTTGCCGGGCCAGTTCCTGTTCCATTTCGAGCGCAGTTTGCGTCGGATCGACCTCGGCGTTCTCCGGCTTTCCGGCCGGAGGATGACTGGGCGGTTGTTTCGCCCGCAGAGCCGCAAAGCGTTCGAGGATACCCGCGTACCGATACGAGCCGTCCGTTTCCTTGAAGAGGATGGTGGTGATGTGGACGCCCGATTCGCGCGCGAGGTTGGCCTTCGTCCAGCGGAACGTTGCCACGATGCGTTGCGGCGAGCCCGACTCCATGCGGTTCAAGGCTTCGCCCAACCGCGCCAAGGTTTTGCCTTCACGGCTGCCGTGCAGGGTGCGCAGGGCCCGCCTGCGCGCGAGTGTCAGTCGTTGCGTCATTCGCGTCGCGGCCGGATGCCATCGAGGATCTTCGCCTGGACGCGGATGTGTTCGCGGAGCTGCTCGACGTGGGCCGAACCCGGAGCCCGCTCGGCCAGTTTCGCCAGCGTTTCGCGGTCCAGCCGCAACTTTTCGGCGAGGCCCGGCGCATGCTCCGGGTGGAAAACGGCGTTGCGGCAGGTTCCCTTATTGCACCCGAGGGAACTGGTCTCGGCGCACGCGACGTGCGGGTCGATCGGGACGCAATAGTGACCCGCGCACGCTCGCAGTTGCACGCCGGATTCCAGCCACTTCTTGATGCAATCGGAGCGCAGCTTCGCTCCCGCGAGGCCTCTAAATTCGCGCGGGAGTTCGCCGCTCTCGATGGCGTCGTCGATCTTGCGCTTGATCAGCCGCCCGCCAACTCCGCCCAACGCTTCGGTTCGCAGGACCCGGTCGAAAGACTCCGCCCGGATCCGATCCTTCTCCATTTCGAACATGAGCAGCAGTTCGTCGTCGATCTGAGCGTAGTGGCGGGTCATGGCCAGGCTCGCATGCTTGAAGTGATCCTGGAGCGCGAGCAGGCCCGTGCCGCTGTCGGAGAGGGCGCACCATCGCGCGAACGTGCGCCGGAACTGGTGGGCGTGGATGTGGGTTGGGTGCGAGCCGGACCCGGCAATGCCGTGCCGGCGAAGGAACTGTCCCCACCAGCCGCGCGCTGACAGCATGGCGTTTGCCGAACCGCCACGGTATTGGGTCCGAGCATTCGTTATCCGGTGCCGACCGTGTTCCGCTATCGTCCCGATGAGGTAGTCGTCGCCCGTCTCGCGGCGGATGGGTTCGGACAGCCGTTCCAATACCGCGATCGCGTCGGCGCCCATCGGACCGCACAGCCACCGCGCATTCTCGCCGTGAGCGCGGTCGGCGTATTTGCTGTGGGTGGATTCGATCCAGAAGCGATCGATGAGGCCGTCCTTCGTCTTCTTCAGGCAACCGGTGCGGATCGTCAAAAGTTCGTTTAACCGCATCCCGGTGATCGCAAACAGCAGCACGACGGCCGCCAACTGCAGGTCGCGGCAGGCGTTGATGACGTTCACGGGTGAGCGCAGCGTCGACAAGTCCCCGGTGTAATCCGGAAAGATGGCGGCCAAGTCGATGCCGCTCCAAACCCGCTCATGGATGCGCCAACTTTCCCTGGAGGGATAACGCCGCTCACCGCCGCCTCGTTCCGCGCGCACGGCCCGGAGCGATTCCCGGGCCTGCAGGATCGCCGAAGCCCGGTCCTGGACAAACGACAGGCAGACCCCGAGCAACTGCCGGAACTGGGGATCGGGAATCGGCTCGGTCACGCTGCCAAAGCGTTTTTTCAAGCAGGCGCGGGCCTGGGGCGTTGCGGCCGCCAAGGGCCACGCCTCGAACGTGAAGGCCGGAACGTGGTCGCGGTACAGGTCGATCAATCGCAGGGCCGCCAGGAAGGACGAGTTATAGGGGTCGACCTTTTTGGCGTAGGCGCTGAAGGCATGGAGCGGAACCGCTTCCAGCGAAGCGTAGCCCTCGCTCGCAAAATGGCAGTAAATGCGGCGCAGGCCACCGAGTAGGTTGATGAGCGTTTTCGCACTGAAAACGGGCCCGAGCTTGTTGCGCGGGTAGAGTATCATGGCGGCGAGCAGCCGCTTCGCGTGCCGCTGCAAAGCCGGATAGTCTGCCAAACCCTTTCCGGTGGGGAACGCATACTTGGCCGCATAGGCGCCGCGGGCGCGCATGCTAAAATCCAGCCGCCGCTCGGATCGGCGTTTGCGCACGCCCTGCATTTCCCCGGAGAGATCCCAGACCTCGTCGTCGTAATGCGATCCGGCGGCCGTCATTTTGGGATTGGCGGCGAGCACCGCTTCGAAGCTCGTCGGAACGCTCGGAGCCAGTGGGCGGGCCAGTGCGGCCGCCTTCATACCGTCACCCCGTTCGCCGCCAAGACGGGCAAAGACGCGAAGGCGGACGCTTCGCGTTCGGCCCAGTCGCGGTCCGCTTTCGAAAACGACCCCAGGATGTCCCGGCGGATGATCTCGCAGGTGACGGCGTATTTCTCGGCCCAGTGGGGATCGTCGCCGCGCAGCGCCTCGAACCGGCGCAGTTTCCACACCTCCAAAGGCAGATGCTCCCTAAACCAGACGGCATGCGCGCAGCTGTAGCACGCGTGAAACGAGCGGCAGCGCCGCCCGGTAATTTCTCCGGGGATCGGGCTGCGATACGGATCCAAGCAGGCGCAGGTTCCGACGTCCCATTCTCCGCTCGCCAGCTTGGCCCGCACCGCCTTCGGCGCCGCCACCCCGGTGGCCGCTTCCTTCCGCGGCTGCGACAACACGAGCCCCACGATGCGGTCCTGGACGGTCGCAATCGATCGATTGAACGCCGGCCGCAAGACCTCGGAGCGCAGGTACCGCCAGGTCGTCCGCAGATCGCCGTGCTGCAGGAAACTCTGGACATGGATCAGGCTCCGGCCCGATCGGAGCAAAGTGAGCGCAGCGTTGGTCCGCAGGTGCTGCAGCGTCACACTCAGCCCGTGCGCGCGCATCCACGGGAAGACATGATTGCGATGGAAGCTGGACGGTGCCCAGGCCGCCGACTGCGCCGGCCGCCGGGTTTGCCGCTGATAGAGCCACAGATCGTTCCGGCAGCTCTGCGCCGCTTGCAAAACCAGCGGATCGGTCCAGCGCCGAACAAAATCCAGCAGTTCGATCACACCCATCCCGCCCTCCGCCCTGGCCGCGAACACCAGGCTCTGCTCTTCGTGCCCGACCGCACGGTCCTTGCGCCAGGTCAGGCGCCAGTATCCGTCGAGGATGGGCTCAGGCTTCCAGGCGTCCCGCCGCAGCATGAGGAGCGGAATCGGATTCGCGCCGGTGTAGGCGCCGACCAGGATGAGGAACGGCACCAAATCGATCCCAGCCGCCGGCATCTCGCCAGGGCGGTAATTCGACATCGCCTCGGCCGCGTCCCTCCGGGCGGTGCTCAGCAGGCGCTGCCATTCGGCGTCGGGCAACGCTTTCTCCGCCAAGGAACCCGACCGCCGCCCTGCGCAGGTTAACAAGACCGCGTATTTTTTCCGCCGGATCTCTTCCCCCTGGCCGGAGCGTTCAATCTCCGCCGCCTCGGCCAGGCTCTCGATCACCGTGCTCGCGGCGGTGGCGATCGCGCGGCGCCGCAGTCTGCCCCGCGCGAGCCAGGCCATAAACGCCCGGATGACATCTTCCGTCACGCCGCCGCAACTCGGCAGGGTCGTGCCCGTCGCCCGGCAAAAGCCCGCCCACTGCCCAAGCATCTTCGCCGCGGTGAGCAGCGTCTGGCCCGAGTAATTGCTTTGTCCGTAGCGCGACCAGAAGCCCGCCACCAGCGCCTCGCCATGGTCCAGACCCTGCAAGCACTGCAGCTTGATTCGGACCGGCCGGCGCGCCCGGCGCGTCGTGTAATCGCGCTCCCACGCCACCGTTGACCGCGGAAACGCGGCCAGGGCCGGGACCGCCGCCGGTGGCGGCAAAATCACGCGATGGCGCAGGGCGCCGCGGCGCCGGTCAGCGCCCATCCAGTTCCATTCTCATGGCCTGCGATTCGAGCGGGCCGGCGCCGCTTGGCAGCGACCGGTCTCCCCGCGCAATCGCGGCGATAAAATCCTGATGGTCACTCGCGATCCGTGCCCGCATTTCGTCGGTCAGGTGCAGGTAGCGCGTCGTCGTCATGATCTGACTATGGCCCAGTTCGCGCTGCAACTGGCCGAGCGGATCGCCCAGGCCCAAACCGGTGAGGTATTTCAAGCGGTGGCAGGCAAAAAAATGCCGCAGCAGGTGCGGATGCACCCGCACGCCCGCCCGCTCCGACGCGCGGCGAAAGAGGTATTCCGCCCCGGAGGGCCGCAACGGTTTTCCTTTGGCGGACAAAAACAGCCGGTCGCTCGCCTCGGCGCCGGGAGCGTACTTCCGCTCCAGCGCGATGTACCGGCTCAGGTTTCTCACGAGCGCGGCGGGAAAAGGAACCTGCCGCAGTTTTCGTCCCTTGCCCACGACCTTCACCATCAGCGCCGCTTGGGTCTCGCTTAATTTCGCGCTCCCAAACGGCTCCAGCCGAAGATCGAGCAGTTCCGAGCAGCGTAGCCCCGTGTACATCAGAGTCTCCACGAGCAGCTGGTCCCGCCATGCGCCCATGGCGCCCCGCAACTTCCAGACCTCGGTCGCGCTGGGCACCGTCACCTTCTCGCTTTTTACAACCCGGCGCATGACGGTGGGGCGCATCACGCGCCGCGTCACCGATCCGGAGAAGAAGCCCGGCCTACGCACAAAGCTTTCCCGGAACTGAAACGGGCTCCCGTGGACCAGCTCCTGCGCAACGCACCATGTGTAAAAACGGGCCAGAATCGCGATCCGGTGATTGAGGGTTTCGTCCGCCACGGCGAGGGAGTGGAGGTATCCGTCCAACTCGGCTCGTCCCATTTCTCGCCAATCGACCTGGTAGCGCTCGCACCAGGCCAGGAAGTCCGCCAGCGCGTAAGCATAGGTGCGCCATGTGCCCGCACTCTGGGTCGACCCGTCGCTGCGCAAGCTGTACAGCCAGTCGTTGGCCTCCAGCAGCGTCGTCCATCCGGCTCCAAAAAGATACGGCTCTTGCGCACGGAACACCGTATGGATCATTTGGAGACTTATTGGAGTGGACCAGCCAAGACCCCATGATGACGGTCTCGGCAACCGGTTGTTCCCATAATCGGCGATCCGGCCTCAAAGCAGTCCCGCCTCTCTGAAGCTGAAGTAGCCCCTGCCTAAAGGATCCGCGCCGGCGCGGCCTACGATCACATGGTCGATCAGCGTGATCTCCACCGTCTTCGCCGCCTCCCGGAGCAGGTGCGTGATCTGCACATCAGCCGCTGAACTGGCGGGGTCACCGCTGGGATGGGAGTGACTTGCGACGATCGCGCACGCCGACTCGCGAATCGCCGCGCGGAACACTTCGCGCGGATGCGCCAAGGTTGACGTCGCGGTTCCTGACGTCACCTCCACCCGTTTCATCAGCCGGTTCTTCCGGTTCAGGCACAACACCCAAAATTTCTCCACCTCCACTCCCACCGTGTACGGTCGCAGGTACTCCGCCACCAGGTCCGCGCGGTTCAGCACCGGACCTTCGTTCGACGGCTGGCCGATCACCCGCCGGGCGATTTCCATCATCGCCACAAGCTGGCCTCCCTTCACCCGGCCAATGCCTTTCAAGCGGCGGAAGTCCGCTTCGTTCCAGGCTGCCAGTCTCGCGAGCGAGCCCGCTTCGGCGATTAGTCGGGAGGCCAGGGTCAGCACATCGTAGCCGTGCGTCCCGCTGCGCAGCAGGATGGCCAATAGTTCGGTGTCGCTCAGCGCCGCTGCGCCGAAGGTTTCGAGCCGCTCTTGCGGCCGCTCATTGCAGGCGATGGTTTTTAGGCGATTCACGGTCGGTGCGTAGTTTTTAACAGTTAGTCCCAGCGTGCATTCGATCATAGCAAGGTGCGCACCTGCGCCTCCCGGCCAGGCGTTGTTGCCTGGTTCTCGGAAGTGCGCCACGCGCGCTGGCCCGTGCAGGCACGCCTGCCACCGCCAAGGCCGCGGAGCGCGGAGCCTCGTGCTCCGCGCGAAGGGGAAGGCCGCCGGTGGGAATGGTGGAGCGCAGCGCAGCGAGCACACCATGGCGGGCGTGACAAAATCGGGAAAGCGGGCGGGGCAAAAGAAGGAATAAATAATCGGCCGATCCTCGGCCCTTTTCCGCGCCGATTCATATTCGAATGATTTTCCCCGCTCAGGCCCGGACTCGGGCGGCTAAATTTCAGCCGGCTCGTATCCCCAGTAGGCCACGTCCCTTCACCCCAGTTCACGAGCGGGGCGGGGCAAGCCCCGCCCCTGCACCCCACCCATTTATTGATCTCCTTCCGATCCCTCAATCCTTCATATCCTAAGCTTTTCTCCACTCGCGGAAACCCAGCCCGAACCCGGCCCCGTTGGGGCCTAATCCTACATATTCGAATCTTTTTCCCACTCAGTAAAACGCCGGAGGGATGATTGTGGGCGCAGATCAGGGCCGCCGCCGATTCGCGGATCGCCGCCCGGAACACCTCGCGCGGATGGGCGAGGGCGGAGGTCGCGGTGCCCGAGGTGATTTCGACGTTCTTGATCAGCCGGTTCTTCCGATTGAGGCACAGGGCCCAGAATTTCTCGACCTCGAGCCGGGCCGCGAGCGGATGGAGGTGGCGGGCGACCAGCTCGGCCCGGCCGAGCAGCGGGCCCTCGGCGGGCGGCTGGCCCGCCACCCGACGACCGATCTCGAGCACGGCGACCAATTGCAAGGACTTTATTCGGCCGATGCCCCGCAGCCGCCGAAAATCGGCTTCGCGCCAATTCGCCAGCCGGGCGAGCGAGCCGGCCTCCGCGACCAGGCGGCCGGCGACCGTGAGAACATCCTGGCCGCGCGTGCCGCTGCGCAGGACGAGCGCGAGCAGTTCGGCGTCGCTCAGGGCGGCCGCGCCCTGGCGTTCCAGGCGCTCCTGCGGCCGGTCCGCGACGCAGGTGGATTGCAGGCGGTTTTCAGCCGCGGGGCGCTCGGGCGGGGGCGGAACGGCGAGATTCGTCATTCCCGATTATGGCCAGTCCGTCCGCCGGGCCTTGGTCCGGGCCTCCTGGGGGGATTCCCCTATGCGGGGGGCGTCCCGCCCGTCCCTCCCGGTCCGACCTGGGCGGGTTCATGGGAGCATATGAGAGAAATTACCCCCGCAATCCCAGGATCGACCCTATTCTGGAAGACGCTCCCGGGTGGTTCAATGGACGCATGGCCCAGATCCCCTCCATCCGCGCTCTTCTTCTCGGTGCCTTGGGCGCCGTCGCGGTCGCCGCGTCGGGATCCGTCGCCCAGGCGTCCTGCCGCAAGGCGCTGTTGGACGAGGTTGCCAAATACTCGCCGGCGCCGCTGGTGGTGAGCGCCCGCGAGGCCATGGAGGCCGCGCAAAGCTACGTGCGGACCCATCCGGGCGCCGATTTTGCCATCGGGAGCGGCAATTCGATGCTCCCCATGTACCACGACCGGGCCGTCATCGTGACCGAGCGGCCGGCGTTGGCGACCCTCAAGGTCGGCCAGACGGTGGTGTTCATGGGTTCCGACGGGGTGCCGGTCGCGCACACGCTGATCGAGCACACCGCCAAGGGCTGGGTCACGATGGGCCTGGGCAATAGCGAGGCGGACGAGGGCTATGTGACCGACGGGACCTACATCGGGGTGGTCGTTAAGGCCTATCAGCCGACGTCGAGCCCGATTCTCTCGTTTGCGTCGTGCTCGCGGCCCTCCGGCCAGTTCTTTGCTAGCAATCCGTAACTTCCGGCTGAACGAATAGCCCACTGGGTGTCGTTGGGAAAATCCTTAGTGTTGGTATCAATCAGTCGGGTATTGGATCCTGGGGTAAGGTTAAAGGTGTAAGGCGCCGGCGAAGGCAATCGCCACGTCTTACACCTTTTTTTCTCGGATAGGGGCGCACCCCGCGCCCGAGCCCGGCCATAACCCAGCCTAAGCTAGGCGCTTAGAAGTGCTTGATGTACCCGTTCCGCCGCAGACGTTCCAGCCAGTGCTCCGTGGCGTTTTGCGTCATCTGAGTGGTGAGGATGGCCTCGATCTGATCGCGAACCTGGTCGAGCGGTTGGATGCCCGCGTATTTGCGGTCCTGGCAATATAGAACGAACACGCCTTCCTTGCTTTGAATCGGTTCGGTGGCTTCGCCCTTTCTCAAGACAAAGAGCGGTTCGCCGAATTCCGGGTTCAAATCGGTCCGTTTTTCCCAGCCCCAGTCGCCGCCCTTGCTGCGGTGCGCATCCTGGCTGTATTCCCGGGCGAGATCCTCGAACTTCTCGCCCGAGTGAAAGCGGACGAGGATGGCTTCGGCTCGCGCGGTCAGTTGCGCATTGGACTCCCCGTCGAGCGGGCTGAGTTGGATCATGCGCATGTACACCTGGTCGTCCTGATAGAATTGGTCCTTGTTTTCCCGGTAGAACTGCTCGATGCGGACGGGGCTGACGATGTCGTTGGCCTTCCGCTGTTGGTGGGTCTCGTAGTCGTAGATGATGTTTTCTTCCACCTCTTTGCGATAGTCCTTGATCGTCTGGCCCTTGGCGCGCAGGTAGGCGAGGAACTTGGATCGGTCGTTGTCGAACTTGTTGGATAGGTCGTCGGCGATGGCGCTGTCGATGTAGCTCTCGGGGACGTGCTTCTTGTCGTCCTTTTCAAAGTCTTTTATGATTAGGACCTTGTCTATAAGCTGTTGGATGACCTGATCTTGGAGCTGGGCCAGCTGTTGATTGAAATCATCCTGGCCCTTGGCGTCGCGCTCGAGCTGTGGAATCAGCGGTTGGATCTGGTGGCGCACATCCTCAACCGTGATCACCTTGTCCTCGACGATGGCGACGATTCCGTCCGCAAAGCGCAGATTGAGATCATCGCCCGGGGGGGGCGGGGTTTGGGCGTGCAGGCGGGCCACCGTCGAAGCGAACACGAGAAGGACGACCAATGCGCCACGGCGCGGCCGAGATACCTGGCCAGTACGGACCATCATGGGTTGGGCAGATTGATCAAAAAAGTAATGATTTCGCGTAAACGTAGAAGCGGGCGGGGGGCGGTCAACCTTGGAAAACGACTGCCGAGCATCACCCAGTCGTCCCGGCGGCCGCTATTCCGGAGGCATTTCAGACGGTTGGACTCGGTTTCGACGGACAGAAGCCCCTTTTGTTCCGCCCGGATGCGGATCTCGGTGATAAGGAGAAGCGCGCGGACATCCTCGCCATACTTGCCGAAGCGATCCTTGAGGTCGTCCTCGATCTGGCGGAGCGCGTCCAGGCGGTCGGCCAACGCCAGTCGCCGGTAGAAATCGATGCGCAGCCGCGTTTCCGCCAGATAGGCCGAGGGGATCCGGGCCTGGATCAGGCCGACCGGCGCCGACTCGGCGTCCTCCTCGGCTTCCTTGATCGCCGTATAGCTATCCTCCTTGCGGCCGCGGTTGCCGGCATCCGCGGCGGCACCCTCGCCGGTGAACACAAAATCCAATTTGACGCTGGCGCGCACGATCGCCGCCGTCTTGTCGCCCTTCAGCCGGGCGACCGATTGGCGCAGGAGCTGGCAATAGAGCTCGAAGCCGACGCCGGCCACGTGGCCGCTCTGTTCGGAGCCGAGCAGATTGCCGGCGCCGCGCAACTCCAGGTCCCGCATCGCGATGCGGAAGCCGGCGCCGAGCTGATTGTGCTGGCGCAGCGCGGACAGCCGCTGGCGGGCCAGATCCAGCAGGCGCGTGTGCCGGTGCAGCAGCAGATAGGCGTACGCTTGGTGCTTGAATCGCCCGACGCGGCCGCGGAGCTGATAAAGTTGCGACAGGCCGAAGCGGTCGGCGCCCTCGATGATGATCGTGTTGCAGTTGGGAATATCGAGGCCGCTTTCGATGATCGTCGTGCACACGAGGATCTGGTGCTTGCCCGCCACGAAGTCGGTCATTTCGCGCTCGAGGCTGGCGGAATCCATCTTGCCGTGGCCGACGCCGATGAGCAGGTCGGGCAGCAACTGCCGCAGCCGGTTGGCCACGCCGTCGATCGTGGCCACGCGGTTGTGCAGGTAGAACACCTGCCCGCCCCGGCGGATCTCATGGCGGATGGCGTCGACCACAACCTTCTCGTCGTAGGTCTTCACCACGGTGTGGATCGGATGGCGGTTGACCGGCGGGGTTTCGATCACGCTCAGGTCGCGGGCGCCGGTCAAGGCGAGGTAGAGCGTGCGCGGGATCGGCGTGGCGCTCATCGAAATCACATCGACCGTTTCCCGCATCCGCTTGAACACCTCCTTGTGCTTCACGCCGAAGCGCTGCTCCTCGTCGATCACCACGAGGCCGATCTCCTTGAACGCGACGTCGGCCTGCAGCAGGCGGTGCGTGCCGATCAGGATGTCGACCTGGCCGGCCGCGGTGGCCGCGAGCACGCGCTTCTGGTCCCGGGCGAGGCGGAACCGGCTCAACATCTCGACCGCGATCGGATAGCCGGCCATCCGCTCGCGGAAGGTGTTGAGGTGCTGTTGGGCCAGGATCGTCGTGGGCACGAGCAGCGCGACCTGCCGGCCGCCCTGGACGCACTTGAATGCGGCGCGGATCGCGACCTCGGTCTTGCCAAAGCCCACGTCGCCGCAGATCAGCCGGTCCATGGGCCGCGAGCGCTCCATATCGGCCTTGGTTTCCCGGATCGCCTTGAGCTGGTCGGGCGTCTCGGTGAACGGGAAGGACGCCTCGAACTCCTTCTGCCACTCGCCGTCGGGCGGGAATTCAAAGCCGGGCTGCGCCTCGCGTTTGGCCTGCAGTTGCAGCAGCTCCGCCGCGAAATCGAGCGTCGCCCGTTCGGCCGCCTGGCGGGTCTTTTCCCAACGGCCCGAGCCGATCCGGCCCAATTGGGGGCGCGCCTTGCTGAGGCCGACGTACCGGCTGACCAGGTGGGATTCCGACAGCGGGACGTGCAGGGTCACCGCCTGGTCGAACTCGAGCGAAATCACCTCCTTGAAGCCAGCGGCCGTTTCGAGCTTGGTCAGGCCGCGAAACAGGGCGATGCCGTGTTGGAGGTGCACGACGAAATCGCCTTCCACCAATTCGGAAAAATCCAGCAGCTGATCCACCTGAGCCCGGTGCACCAACGCCCGGGCGGCGCCGCCGGGCCGGCGGGGCCGCTGGCGCCCGAAGGCCTCGGTTTCCGTGACCACGACCAGGCCGCGGGCGCCGGGGCGCAATCCGCCAAACCCGGTCGGAACCCGCTCCGGGCCGGGGGGGCCGGCGCGGGTGGCCCGGAAGCCCTCGTTCAGGTGGCCGCGCAGGACGGGCAATTTGAGTCCCGCGAGGTCCGGATACTCGGCCAGCAATTCGCGCATCCGCTGTTCTTCCCCGTCGTTGGCCGCGACCAGGAGGAGGTCGTAGCCCGATCGATGCCAGGCGCCGAGCTGGGCGAAAAAGGTGCGGCGGGCGTCGTCCTCGGCTTGCAGACGCTCCTGGGCGATCAGGGATTCGTTGGGGTAGCGGCGGTGGTGCGCCAGGCTCTCCGTATCCCAGGTGGCTTCCGCGGCGTCCGCGCCAAAGTGCGGACTGGCCTCGTCGAGATCGCCCACGCCCCAAACGCCGGCGCAGCGTTCGAGCAGTTGGGTCAGACGCGCTTCGGCCCCATCCTCCGCCATCGCCCGGACTTCCTCGGCCCGGGCGGCCGGTTCGAGCAGAACGATTTGCGCCCCGGGCGGAAGGTAGTCGGCCAGACCGGTCTTGGCCGGATCAAGGCGCACGCGCGGCGAAGCGGCCAGACGGATCGCCTCGACGCTCCCGCTGGAACGCTGGGTGACCGGATCGAAGCCGCGAATGTCTTCGATCACGTCGCCGAAGAAATCCAGGCGATACGGCTGCGTGGCGGTCACCGGATATACGTCCACGATGCCGCCGCGGACCGCGTAGCTGCCCGGCGCCTCGCAGACGGCCTCGGAGTCATAGTCCAATCTTTGGAGTTCCTCGAGGAAGGCTTGGAACGGCCGGCTTTCGCCGCGGGTCACGGCGATTTCCCGGGCGGCGAACGCGGCCAGCGCGGGCACCGGCTGGAGCAGGGCGGCGGAGGTGGTGGCCACGAGCAACGCCGGACGACCGGCCGGGCGCGGTTCGGTCCGCAGCGAGCGCAGGCGGGACAGGACGTTCAAGCGGTCGCTCGACGCCGAAAACGCTTCGCGCATATCGCGGCTGTCGGGCATCGACTCGGGGAAGATCGCCGCCTCGGCCGCCGGGTAGCCGTCGCTGCCCGTCCGGCCGAAGCCGACGATGTCTTCGGCGATGCGTTCGGCCGCGTTGAGATCGGCCGCGACCACGATCCACACCGGGGCCGACCGCTGGTGGAGCAAGTCGGCGACCGCCGCGCCCTGCGCGGGTGCGCAGACGCCGGTCAATCGGATGCGCGAAGGCGGGGCGCCGGATTCCGGCATGGTCAGGCCGGGTTTTCCGGTCGTTGCCAAGCCGCGAGGGCGACGCGCGCCGCTTCCTCCTCGGCGAGTTTCTTGGACTTGCCGCGACCGCGTCCCAGGGGCCGGCCCTGCAGGCGCGCTTCCACGACGTAGGCGCGGTCGTGATCGGCCCCGTGCACCTCCACCACCTCGTAGGCCAGGGCGCCATTGCCGTGCACGGGCTGGATCAGCTCCTGCAGGCGACCCTTGGGGTTTTCGGCGCCGTCGATCCGGTCGAGTCGTCCGGGAATGTCCCCGAACAGGCGGAGGACGACCGATCGGGCGCTCTCCCATCCACCGTCCAGATAAAGGGCGCCAATCAGGGCCTCCAGGGCGTCTTCCAGGGCCGAGGACCGATTGCGGCCGCCGGTCGACTCCTCGCTTGCGCCCAGCCTAAGACAGCCGTCCAGACCGAGTCCGCGGGCCAGTTCGGCCAGAAAGGGCCCTTTGCTCAGGGCCGCCCGGCGCTTGGTAAGCGTGCCCTCCCGCTCGGCCGGGCACAATTCGAAGAGCCGTTGGGTGAGGACGAGCTGCAGGACGGCGTCGCCCAGGAATTCGAGGCGTTGGTTGTTGTCGCCGGCCTCCGGGCAATCCTGCAGGTACGAAGCATGGGTGAGCGCGAGTTCCAATAGGGCGGGCTGGCGAAACTCATAATTGAGCCTGCCTTGCAGGGCGGTGAGTGCCGATGGCGAAGGTGCGGTCACGAGGACGACGAAGGAAATTCAAATTGGCGGCGGGTGCAATCCCCGCTCGGGCAGCGGGATGCCGGCGGCCGGTTCCTTGGGCCATCCCGCAATTCAGGACGAGGCGCTGGCGTAACGCTTCAGGCCGCGATTGAAGACGGCCACCGCCAGGCCGAACCACGCGGCGGCCCCAAAAAAGAGCCCGATGAGCCAGCGGGACTGAAAGCCGTGAATCAGGTCGCGGGCCGGGGCGTTGCTCACGACGACCACGGGGATGATCCAAACAAAGACGATCCCGGCGACGCCGCGGAGCGCTTCGCGCGGCAGGCGGCCGAAATCGGTCAAAATGAAATAGCTGCCTTCGATATTCTGGGCGCTCGCCAGCCAGAACGTGAGCGACATCGAAATGGCCAGGAAGCTGTAATGGATGACCACGCCGGCTCCGATCATGGCCAAATAGGTCGCGATGTCCCAGGCGGACGGGTGCAACCCGAGCCGGTGGGCGGCGAAAACGACGACGCCCAACGCCACGAACGAATTGAGCAACCCGTCGGGGTCGAGCTTGCGGGTGGAGGCCATGAACAGCGGATGGCCCGGCTGGGCGAGGTAGAAGTCGAAGGCCCCCGTCCGGATGTTGCGGGCCATTTCGAAGAGGTTGGTCCAGAAGAACCCCATGAGGATGCGCTGGACGAGCATCGCCGTGCCGACCAGCAGGGTCATTTCGTAGGCGTTCCAGCCGGCGATCGAACGCGTATGGGCGTAGAGGACGGCGACCAGCAGGAGGTTGACGCCCATC
>CAZWMF010000031.1:0-14183 GCA_964634535.1 uncultured Opitutaceae bacterium
CCGCGGAGACCGTCTCCCAGACCGGCGCGGGGGCGCTGATGAGCCGCGATGCCCGAAGCAGGAGAGCCGCGATTATGACCCGCCGAATTTTCCGCAGTCGCACGAAGAAATCCCGACAATCTTATTCGGATTGATCAAATCAAATCGACGGCCGGCTCCGGAGGCCCGATCCGACTTTTTGCGATCCCTGCCCCGGCCCTCGACCGAGCCCGCGACGAAACCGCCGCTCGGGCGATCTCGACTAGCGGGACGCCAACTCGGTGTGCTGAAAGGATCGAATCAAGGCGACCATGTCCTTCGCCTCGGGAACCGAGAGCTTGTCCCGGAAGACCGGCATGCGTTCCTCGCTGACTCCGGGAATCCCGAGAATGATGGCCTTGAGCAAGGCGACGTCGGAAAAGCTGCCCTGGACCGCAGCCGTGGTGTAGTCTTTGGCGTGGAGCTTGAGCCCGATCCGCGTTTTGCCCGATCCGTCGGAAGCGTGGCAACCGGCGCATAGGGACTTCCAGTTCTGCGGGGCTGAATTCGCCCTGCTCATTATGGGAAAGGTTGTGGCAGCAACCAATACGACGAGGAATCTTAGCGATGTTTTCATGGTTTTCCCGTTGCCGAGGTTCGAGAGAAGAGTCGATGCCCCCGCGGCCGGATTTGGCACGCGAAGTTGGGCACAATCGGGCCCCTGAGCGGCGACTCGCATAGGGAAAAAAACGGCGCCGGCCCAGCCCGGCTTTACGCAGGATATCCCGACTGGCCAATCGGAAAACCGCCGGCGGCTCGCTCGGAAACCCGCGCCGAGCGCAGGGGATTACCCCCGAACCGGTCAGCCTAGGAGCTTCGCCAGATCCCGGCGTTCCTTCTTAGTCGGCCTGCCCTGACCGCGTTGCCGAGCCAGCCGATGCTCCAGTTCGGCCTGCTTCGCCCGTTCGTAGTCTTCGGGCGGCGTCAGGTCGGCGACGAACTCCGGCAGGAGTTTGGCGCCGATCCGGGAACCGGGAATTGCGATAAGCTTAAGTTGGCGCGTCACTTGGCCAATCCGCACGTGGAGCACTTCGCCCGCGTGAACATCGCGGCCCGGCTTGGCGTCGTGTTCGCCGATCCGGACCAGGCCCGCGCGGCAGGCCTCGGTGGCGAGCGGGCGAGTCTTAAACACCCGCACCCGCCAAAGCACCACATCGAGCCGCGGATCGTCCATGGGGGTGGCTTAGGCGGGAAGCGCGCGGAAATCAAGCGGACAAGCCGCCGGACGATTCACGGCGGATCCCCGCAGCTGCCCTGCGCGCAGACCGCGCCGTTGGCTTCGATGCTGAAACCCGTGTCCCATCCGCTCGGGGCCAGCGCAACCTCGACCGAGTCGGTGGCCTCCGGGATGCCCTTGCCGTACTTGATGAACACGCGCCCCGGGCGCGGCGCCCGGCCCTGCCGGGCGAGCGCCGCCTGCAGGTAATCCAGGTAGGCGGTGTTGTTGACGTGGTGGTTCGCGTCGACGTCGGAATACCGCACCGATACCATGGAACGCGCACTTGCGGCCGGCACGGCCGCGACCATCCGGGATTCGATGTCGGGATAGAATACGCCGTCCGGCACGCAGGGAAACCGCTCCGCCAGTTCGCGGGGCACGCGAATGATGGCCTGGGTGCGGACGTTGAAAAACAGCCACAACGAGGAGCCGGCGACAATCAGCCGATCCTGGGCATCGCGGATGCGAAAATCGCGGTACCCGCGAAACGCGCGGATGCCGCTCGACCAGGTCTCCACCCGCAGGGTCTCGCCGAAAACGGGGTACCGGGATATCTCGACTCCAATCCGGCTCAGCACCCAGGATTGGCCGCGGGTCACCATCGCCTCGGTGCCGGTGTCGAAGCGATTCGCGTGGGCGATGGCCGCTTCCTGCAGGAGCTTGAACACGCCCCGCAAGCTGAGCCGGTTGTCCCGGTCGACGTCGGCAAAGGCCACGGTGGCCTCGATCTGCAGGGTCTTCTGAGTTTCGCAGTCCATGGCTCGGCAGCCCGGATGCATAAACTCTTTTGGTTCGGGACCCAATGGGATTTTCGGAGGGCGCAATCGGCCCGGGCCGGAGGACCTCAGACTTGCGACGGCGGATGGCCGAAGTGTCGCCGGAATACCCGGGAAAAATGATAGGGGTTGGCGAAGCCCAATTCGTCGCTCACCTCCTTGATCCGCCGCTCGTGCGAACGCAGCCGGCTCTCGGCCTGCTGCAGCTTCAGGCGCATAAACAAGCGGGCGGGGGAAAGACCGAAAAGCGCCCGGCAGCGCGCGGTCAGCTGGCGCGGGCTGATGGCCAGATCCGCCGCCAGGTCGCCGACCGACGGATGGCCGATCAGCCGGCGCTCCAAACCGGTCAGGATCCGCTCGCGTTGGGCTTCCTCCTTGGGCAAACGGCAAAGCGCATCGCTGAGCGCGCCCGCCGGCAGGCCGCGGATCGTCCGCCAAAACAAGGCCTCGAGCAGACAATCCTGAATGGCCGGACCATGGGCCGCCTGCTGTTCGGCCTCCCGCTGCAGTTCCCGGAGCAGCACGGCCTCGCGGGCGTGGTCGCCCCGGCAGATCTGCATCGCGGGCGAGACCCGCGGACGGAAGAGCGGCACCGCGGTGGCGCCGTGGCCGTCCGCCACGAGCCGGAAATGCACGACGTAGTGGCGCTGGCCATCCCGCAGGTGATCCTGGTGGAAATCGCCCGGTTTGATCACGAGGATCTGGCCGGATCTTAGGACGAGTTCGGCCCCGTTCAAGGCGCAGCGGTAGGGGCCGCGATCGATCAAGATCAACTCGTAGTTGGCGTGCCGATGCCCGGGGTACTCGTGGTCGCCGCGCATGCTCAGACGATGGAAATCGTCGAACACGGGATGGACCCGGGCCGCGGAATCGATCTGGCTAGGGCGGCGAAAACGTACCTTAATTACGGCCATGGTGGGCGGAATTGACCGGCCAGCCTGCCCCGCGGGCACCGTGCGCGCAAGCACCCCGATGCGCGGCGACCAATCCGGCGTACCCCCGCACGCCACCCTTTTCCCTATGACCATCCATCGCGTCCTTTCCCGGGTTGTCTTCCTCGCGCTGGTTGCCTCCGGTCGCAGCCAGTCCGCCCCCGCGCCCTACCCCGTCGACCCGGCTTCGATTGCGCAGCCCGGAGTGCCCCGCGGCGAAATCTTCGCGTTTGAATTCGCCCAGTCGCGCATCTATCCGGGCGCCCACCGCACCTGCACAGTCTATGTGCCGGCCCAATACGACCCGGCCCACCCGGCC
The DNA here is from genome assembly GCA_964634535.1 of uncultured Opitutaceae bacterium. Lineage (GTDB taxonomy): Bacteria > Verrucomicrobiota > Verrucomicrobiia > Opitutales > Opitutaceae > Palsa-1447. The sequence goes on from CAZWMF010000031.1 coordinate 3,265, forward strand.
TGCCTGTTCGTCGGCATGGACGGCGTATTATGGAACGCCCCAACTGTGTTCGACAATCTCATCAGCCGCCGGGAGATGCCGGTCACGATCGGGGTGTTTGTCAGCGCGGGCACCGTGGACACGGCCGCCGGCACGGCGCCGGCCCGCTTCGACCGCTCGTATGAATTCGACAGCGTCAACCCCAACTTCGTGCGCTTTCTGCTAACCGAACTATTGCCCGCGGTGGCGGCCCACCGGCCGCCGAGCCAACGATTGATCCGCCTCTCGGACCATCCGGACGACCGGGCGATCGGCGGCTCGAGCAGCGGGGCGATCTGCGCCTTCACGGCCGCCTGGCAGCGGCCCGACGCCTTCCGCCGAGTATTCTCCTGCATCGGCACGTTCGTCGGCATGCGCGGCGGCGATGGGTACCCGACCTGGCTGCGCAAAACCGAGCCCAAGCCCCTGCGGGTCTTCCTGCAGGATGGGGCCAAGGACACCTGGAACCCGCTGTTTGGAAATTGGTGGACCAACAACCAATCGATGGAGGCCTCGCTCCGCTTTGCCGGCTATGCCGTGGACCATGAGTGGGGTCAGGATGGCCACGATGGCCGGCAGGGGACGGCGATCTTTCCCAAGGCCATGCGGTGGCTATGGAAAGATTGGCCCGCGCCCGTGCAGGCCGGGGTCTCCGGCAACAGTATGCTTCAAGCCATTCTGCAGCCGGGCGCGGGTTGGCAGGCGGTCGACGCGGGATATCCCGTCCACTCGGGGCCGCTCATCCTCGCGGCGAACCCGCGGGGCGAGGTGTATGCGGGCGACCGAACCAGCAAGGAGGTTCGCCGGGTTGACCGCGGCGACCGGCCCGGCGACCGGTTTTCGGTTGGGCATGCGCCGGCCGCCCTTGCGTTTGGACCGGACGGCCGCTGTTACGCGGTGGGCGTGGACGGACGCGCCATCACAGCCGGCGCCCCCGGTCTGCGGCCGGCCACGGTGGCCCGACACGTCGGGGCGAACCATCTCCTGGTCGGTCCGGACCGTGTCGTGTATGCCACGGAATCCGGCGCCACGGATGCCCTGCCGTCGCGGATTTGGCGCATCGGGGCCGGCGGCCAGCCAACGATTCTCGACACGGGAATCCGGTCGGCCAGCGGCCTCGCCTTTTCGCCCGACGGCAACCTGCTTTTCGTGGCCGAGGCCCACTCCCATTGGATCGTGAGCTTCGTCCGCCGTCCGGACGGCACCCTCGCCGACCGGCAGCGGTTCTATTGGCTGCACGGCGCGGAGGATCCCGACGACGCCGGAGACACCAGCGACGCCTCCGACCTGGCGGTGGATCGGCTCGGCAACCTATACGTGGCGACGCGGCTCGGAATCCAGGTCTGCGACCGCAACGGCCGGGTCGAGGCGATCCTCACGCTGCCGGAGGCCCCGGGCCAAGCGGTCGCCAGCCTCTGCTTCGGCGACCCGGATTTCCAGACGCTGTACGCCGCGGCCGGCCAGCGGATCTTTCGCCGCCGGCTCAAAATCTCCGGCGTGCCCGGCTGGTCCGCGCCGGTCACCGTCCCACCGGGCAACGCGGGTTAGCCCGAGCCGGAGTCAGGCCGCGGCCGGGCGCCAGTCGGCCAATTCCACCTGGAGCAGCTTGCGGCCGTTGAAGTGATTCCAGTGCAACTCGATCGCCAGATCGAGCGGCACTTGGGCGGGCGGGAGCCGATGGGCCATCTTCCAGGCCACCCCGTGCAGCCGGCGGCCGCGGCCGTCGTCGAACCAGAAGCGGAAGTGCAGATCCTTGAATACCTCCGGCGCCTGGCGCAGCACCACGTTGCGGACGCCGAAGACCGGTTCGGGATTGCCCTGGCCGAAGGGGTGGAGCGACTCGAGTTCGTCCATCAGCCATTCGCGAATCTGGCCGGCGTCGAGCCAGGCGGCGATTTCCAGGGGGGCCTCCGCGATGTCGCCCCCCGCGCAGCGGCGCACCGCCGCCGTGAAGCTCGCGCGAAACGCCGGCAGTTGGGCCTTCTCCAGGGCGATGCCGACCGCCATCGGGTGGCCGCCCCAGCTCTCCAGGTGTTCGCTGCAGCCGGTGAGCACGTCGACCAGGTTGATCCCGTCGATGCTCCGGCCCGAGCCCTTGGCGAGCGCCCCTTCATTGCCCAGGACCACGCACGGACGGTTGTACTTGCGGGTGACCCGGCCGGCCACGATGCCGACCACGCCGGGATGCCAGGCCTCGTCGTAGAGGACGATGCCGTGGTAGCCGGTGAATTCGGCCTCGATGCGCTTCTCGGCCGCGTCGGTGATATCGCGCTCGATCTCCTGGCGCTCGCGGTTGAACGTGTCGAGCTGGCGGGCGGTCTCGAAACAAAACCGCGTGTCCTCGCTCACGAGCAGTTCCACCGATATGGCCGCGTCGGCCAGCCGGCCCGAAGCGTTGATCCGGGGCCCCAACCGGTAGGAAATGTCGACCGGCAGGATGGCGTTTTCCGACTTCACCCCGGCCACGTCCATCAGGGCCCGCAGACCGGGTCGATGCGTCTCGCGCATGATGCGCAGACCATGGTAGGCCAAAATGCGGTTCTCGCCCGTCAAGGGAACGAGATCGGCCACCGTCCCCAGGGCCACCAAGTCGAGGTGATCGCGCAACTTGAGCTGGAAGGCCATCGGATGGCCGTCCTGGCGCAGGCGCATCAATAGGCCGTGCATCATCTTGAACACGAGCCCGACCGTGCACAGGTGCCGGCAATCGCCCTCGCTCGGCTCGGCCGGCCCGACCACGTGGGGATTGATGAGCAGCCCGCGCTCAATGGTCCCTTCCTTCGAGCGATGGTGGTCGACGATAATGACGTCGATGCCCTGGGTCTTGAGGTAATCGACCTCCTCCTGGGAATTGGTCCCGCAGTCGAGGGCGATGAACAGGTTGGGCCGGCCTCCCTCGAGCGCGCGGTCGATGGCGCTGCGCGACAGGCCATAGCCGTCCTCCGACCGGCGCGGCACGACGAAGCGCGGTTCCAGCCCAAACCGGCGCAGCACCGTGACGAGCAGGGCCGTGCTCGTCACCCCGTCCACGTCGTAGTCGCCCAAAATGACGATGCGCTCGGCGCGCGCGATGGCGCCGCGCAGCCGGTCGACCGCCTCGGCCATGTTGCCCAGCAGAAAGGGATTGGCCAGGGCGCTCAGGGCCGGATGCAGGAACGCCGCGGCCTGCTCCTCCAGGCCATGGCGGAGCAGGATTTCCGCGAGCACCGGGCTCACGCCCGCTCGCCTGCTTAGGGCTTCCCGCGCGGAAGCCGACAGCGGCCGGTGGATCCAGCGCATGGCGCCAGTTCGGCCGCGCTTATTTGGACGCCTTGCTGGAACCCGCCCACTCGTAGGTCGGCGCCGCGTCGGCGTGAGCCTCCACGTGCTTGCGATCCCCCTTGTGGTACATGTAGAACACCTGGGCTGCGACGAAGATGGCCGAGAAGGTGCTGGTCACGACGCCGATCAGGAACGTGAAGGAAATGTCCTTGAGGACACCGCTGCCGAAGATGTACAGGGCCAGCGCCGCGAGGAAGGTCGTCGACGCCGTCATGATCGTGCGGGCGAAGACCTTGCTGATCGCGGAATTGACGACGTCCTTCAGCGACCCGGTGGGGTTGAGCTTGAGCTCCTCGCGGATCCGGTCGAAGACGACCACGGTTTCGTTGATGGAGTAGCCGGCGATGCAAAGGATGGCCGCGACCATCGGCGCGGAAAACTGCCGGCCGGTCAGCACGAAGATGCCGATGTTCATCAGGATGTCGTGCAGGGTCGACACCATCGCGCCCACGCCGAAGCCGAACTCGAAGCGGAAGGCGATGTAGACGAGGATGGTGAGCATCGACACCCCGACGGCCTTGAGGGCGTTCCACAGAATCTCACTGCCAATCTCGGGGCCGATATGGTCCTCGCCGAGCTGGACCAGGCCGGCCGACGGGAACGCCTTCTGCAATGCGCTCACGAGCGCCGGAGACTTGCCCTCAGGCGCCTCGATCTTGAGGAGCTGGCCGCTGCCGCCGATCTCGTTCTCGTAGGTCGGATTGATGTCGGTGATCTGGTTGGCGGCGGCCACCGAGCGGATCTCGGCGATGTCGACGCGCTGGGTGAACTGCAGGGTCACCGAATCGCCGCCGGCAAAGTCGATGCCGAAGATGTGGTGGCCCTGATAGAACGCGTAGCCCATCCCGAGCAGGACGACCGCGAACGAAATGATGATGGACGGACGGCCCCACCGCACGAAATCCCAGCCGACCCGGTGGCCGATCAGGTGGCGCATGTGGATTTTCTTGATCCAGCCGCCGTCGATGACCCATTCCATCACCATGTGGGCGGTGATCAGGACGGTGAACATCGTGGACAATACGCCGATCGCCAAGGTCACGCCGAAGCCCTTGATGGGACCGCGGCCGAGCCAGATCATGATCGCGCAGATGATCAGCTGCACGATGTGGGCGTCGATGATCGTCGACAGCGCCTTGCGGTAACCGGCCTGGTTGGCCACCGCGAGCGATTTGCCCACGGCCAATTCCTCGCGCATGCGCTCAAAAATCAGGATGTTGGCGTCCACCGCCATGCCGACGGTCAGGACGATGCCGGCCAGCCCCGGCAGGGTCATGGTGGCTCCGAAACTCGCCATGATGCCCAGGATGAAGACCAGATTGACCGCCAGCGTCGCCACGGCGATCACGCCGCCGGTCGCATAGAAGACGATCATGAAGGCCGCGACTGCGCCGACGCCGACCAGGGCCGCCCGCACGCCGCTGTGCACCGCGTCCGAGGCCAGGGACGGTCCGATTTCGGACTGGTCCTTGACCAGGAGGGGCAGGTCGAGCGGGTTATTGAGCACGTTCGCCAGGTCGTGCGCGTCGCGATCGGAGTCGATGTTCTCGATGACCGCGGAGGGGCTGTCGATCTCCTCCTTGACCGTCGGCGCCGAATAGAGGCGGCCGTCGAGCACGATCGCCAGGCGCCCATAGGGCAGCCCCAGGCGGCGGGCCTCGTCCGAGATGCTCTTGGTCATCGCGGCAAAGCGCTTGCGGCCCTCGCTCGTAAATTCCATTTCGATGTAGGCCCGGCCAAATTGGTCGCTGCGCGGCTGCGCCTTGGCCATGATCTCGCCGGTGGCGTCGGGGATGCGCTTGACGTAGATCTCCTGCGGAGCCTGGCCGGCGCGCTCTTCCTCGGAAACGAGCGCCTCGTAGCCGGGCGGCACCGCCCCGGACGGGTTGTTCGCCGGCGCGAGCGTGGGATGAACCTGGCGAAACTCCAGACGGGCCGGCGCCTTCACCTCGTTGACGATGTCCGGGTTGTCCTTCGTATTGACGTTGGGCAGTTCGACGACGATGCGGTTGTCGCCTTCCGGCCGGATGATCGGTTCGGACACGCCGAAGCCGTTCACGCGGCTGCTGATGATGTCGATCGCCTTCTGGAGCTTCTCCTGGCGCGCCTCCACCGGCACGCTGGCATAAGCCTTGGGGTCGACTTCCAAGGTCACCTGCACGCCGCCCGCCAGGTCGAGGCCCAGCGGCAGACGGGCCTTGGCCCGGTTGAGCAGCTCGGTCAGGACGAGGCTATTGCGCTTTTCGACGTTGGTGAGGGTGCTCTCCAGGCGAAAATCCGGGAAATAGGTCGACAAGTCGATCCGGCGGGACTTGGCGATGTCGCGCAGCGCGACAAATGTGCTGACCTTGGGATTGGCCTGGTGGCGGGCGTCCGCCTCGTTCAACAGCGTGGAGAATTCCGCCACCTTGGCCGTGGCGTGCGTCCGCGCGTAGACTTCAAACGGAATCTGCTTGAGCGGGAAGAGCTCCGAAACGGCCCAAGCCGCGATCGCGACCGTGAGCAGGAGCTTCCAGAGGTTGCTTTTTATCATAAGGGGGAGCCGCGAAGCCGGCTCCCCCCCGCCATAGCCCGCGTCCAGCGGGCGAAGGAGGGAAGCCGCCCGCGAATTACTTGCTGGTGTCGTCGCCGTCGACCTTGCGCACGACCGACTGGATGAAGCCCTTGCCGACCTCGATCTTGGTCGTCTCGGAGATGCGGATGACGAAGCGATCGTCCTTCACGTTGGTGATCGTCCCGAAGATCCCGCCCCCGGTCACGACCTCATCGCCCGACTTCAGGGCCGCCAGCATCTTTTCATGCTCCTTCTGTTTCTTGCGCTGCGGAGCGATCATGAAGAAATACATCGCGACGAACAAAAGAATGATCGGCGCCAACGTGAACAATTGCGACGGACCGGCGGCCGGAGCAGCGGCCGTCTGCGCCAGGATCAGGGAATGGGCGGAAAGAGACATGGGTGAATTTGCGGCTGGGTAGGAGTGAAAACAGTTGAAAGGAATGATCTAACCATCTTCGCTCCGGCAAAGGCAAGCCCGCGTTGAAAAGCAAATCCGCATCCACCTGGTCGGCGGCGCAGTCCGAAGAGCATTACGGTTTTAAACGCTGGGGCACGAACCATTTCTCGGTCGATTCCGAGGGTTTCGTGAGCGTCCAGCCGCGCGCCGACGGCCGCGGCATCCGGCTCCTCGACGTGGTCCAGGAGGCCCTGGGCATGGGGCTCAAGGCCCCCATGGTCGTCCGCTTCCAGGATCTGCTGCGCCACCGGGTCGTTCAGCTCAACGAAGCCTTTGCCAAAGCCATCCGCGAGGAGGGTTACAAGGGGGCCTACCGGGGGGTCTTCCCGATCAAGGTCAACCAGCTGCGCGAGGTCGTCGACGAAATCATCGCAGCCGGTAAGGACTTCAACTACGGGCTGGAGGCCGGTTCCAAGCCCGAACTGATGATCGCCCTGGCCATGCACGAGGGGGGCAACCGGCTCATCATCTGCAACGGCTACAAGGACCACGACTACATCCGGCTGGCCCTGCTCGGCCGCAAACTCGGCAAAAAGATCATTCTCGTGGTCGAGCAGTTGTCCGAGGTCGACGACATCATCCGCCTGTCCCAGGAAACCGGCGTCAAGCCCCTGATCGGCTTCCGGGCCAAGCTCCAGACCCGCGGCGAGGGCAAGTGGGCCCTCTCGACCGGCGACAACGCCAAATTCGGCCTGAACACTGCCGAGATCCTCTTTGCCTGCGAGAAACTGAAAGCCGTCAAGTTTCAGCAGTGCCTGAAGCTCGTGCATTTCCATATCGGCTCCCAGGTGCCGAACATCATCACGATCAAGAACGCGGTCATCGAGGCGACCCGGTTCTACTGCCAGCTCCACCGCATGGGCTTTCCCATGGGCTACCTCGACGTCGGCGGCGGCCTGGGCGTCGACTACGACGGATCGCGGACCAATTTCGAGAGTTCCATGAACTACTCGCTGGAGGAATACGCCCGCGACGTGGTCTTCAACATCCGGGAAATCTGCGCGAGCGCCGATGTGGCCATGCCCGACATCGTGAGCGAGTCGGGCCGGGCGGTCGTGGCGCCCCACTCCATGCTCGTGGTCGAGGTCTTCGAGCGGATCAACAAGCGCGAGTCGCTCGCCCAGCAGCATCAGCCCAAGGAAAAGCACAAGGTCGTGACCGACCTCGAGGAAATGCTGAAGAACAAGAACAAGCTGGGCCGGCTGGAGCGCTTCCACGACGCCGCCCAGAAGAAGGAGGAGGCCTTTTCGCTTTTCAACCTGGGCTACCTCGACCTCGAGAATCGCGCGGCCGCCGAATCGCTGTTTTGGCAAATCTGCGAGCGCATCGACAAGGAAGGCCGCAAGACCGGCTACCAGCCGGAGGAACTGCACGACCTTTCAACGCTGCTGGCCGACCAGTACGTCTGCAATTTTTCCGTGTTTCAGTCGCTGCTCGACCATTGGGCCCTGAAGCAGCTGTTCCCGATCGCCCCTCTGCACCGGCTGGCGGAAAAGCCCACGGTCAACGCCATCCTGGCCGACATCACCTGCGACTCGGACGGCAAGATCGGCAGCTTCATCGATCTGCAGGATGTGAAGGACACGATCCTCCTGCATCCCCTGAACGGCAAACCGTATTACCTCGGCATCTTTCTGACCGGCGCCTACCAGGACATCATGGGCGACCTGCACAATCTCTTCGGCCGGGTCAACGAGGTCCACGTGTTCTTGGAAAACGACGAACCCAACGGCTTCTACATCGAGGAGGCGCTGAGCGGCAGCCGAATTGCGGATGTGATCGAGGGCGTGCAGTACAAGCAGGAGGAACTCTGCCGGCGCATGAAGACACAGATCGACGCCGCGACCCGCCGCGACCAGGTCAAGCCGCGCGAAGGCGTCCGCCTGCTCGAACTCTACGAGAGCCAGATGCTCAACAAGACTTACCTCAATATCGAGCGCAGCAGCGCCCGAAGGGCGAAGCGGACGTAAGCGCACAGCCGCGAGACGCGGGCAGGGCCACCCCAGCACGTGCTTTTTAGCGCAGTGTAAACAAATTCGGCGCCCTTACACGCACACGGCACCATCGACGCTCGCCTAAGCACAAGCCGGATCCGCCGTTTGGTTGTCCGGCGGAACGCCGTTTCGACTCGTTCCAGCAAGAGCCGTCGGGCAACGCGAGTCTCCGCCGTGCGGCCCCCCCCATAAAAAACCACCGGCCTGTCGCCGCATCTCTCTGCCCAATGCCGCCTAGGCGCGTCGAGCCAATCCGGTTCGTGCGACCGGAGCCGAACCGTCAGGCGTCAGGGTTCGCTCCCGGCGAGGCGAGGCGGTCGCCTGCGCCAGCGGCATTCGCAAAGGGCTCTTCGCCCCGCGAGAACGGGGTCTCGGGCAGGCGGGCTACGGGGTCGTACTGTTCCAAGGCCAACTGCCACCAGCGGCCGAGGCGGGCGGCCGGCGTGGACCAGACCTGATCGTGGAGCGCGACCATGGAGTCGGCATCCATCAGGAGCGCCATCCGATCCCGGTCGGTGAGGGCGGCCGGGCCTTCGCGCACGAGTCGCTCCCGCAATGCGAGGAAGCGTTCCTCGCTGGCCGCTGGAATTTCGTCTTTCGCGTGCAACAGCGAGACATGCACCGCGTTGACATACGGGTCCAGCACGGCCTGCATCAGCCCATAGTGGGCGCGCAACGCGGGGTCCATCGGCCGTTCCGGCGGGATCGCGGCCATGCGGGCATTGAGCCGGGCCAATTCCGGCAGGGGCCGGCTTTCCTCCGGGACCTTGAGCAGGCCCTCCCGGCGCACCGCCTCGCCCGCCGCCACGGAACCAGTCAATAACGAAATCGGAATCGAACCGACCAAACCGGCGAAAATCGGCGACATCCACACCGCGAGATTCCAGTCGATCCGATCTGCGACCTCGGCGCCGGCCAGGCCGATCGCGGTATGAGCCCAATGGGCCTGGACCGTCTCCGCGAGCGCGGACTCGCCCGCCCGGCCCCGCCGCTGCGTTCCCCACGCATTCTTCTGCCGGAGGAGGGTGCGTATGACGAATTCGGTATGAAACAGCATGAGGACCGGCGCGAGGAGCGTGAATACGACCGTTTCCAACACGACCCCGCCCGCCAGGTCCGCCCATCCGCCGAAGGCCGCCACCTCCTCCGGCCGGTTCCGCAGATCGAGGAGCGCCAATACCTTCCCGAGAAACAGCAACCCGAGGGTGTAAAAGGCGAGTCCGACGGCCTCGGTCGCGTAACCAATCGGCAGGTACAGGGCGAAACTGTGGACCGCGCGGAGGGGAACCCCGCTCGCGGCATAGCGGCCGGCGATTGCCGCGGAAATGACGAGGAAAGCGAGCCAAAGCGGGGAGGCCAGGTAGCCGAGAATACCCAGCGCGAAATGCACCCGGTTCACGGCGTGAAAGCCCTTGGCCAGGAGCAGCCGGGTGTGCTGCAAGTTTCCCTGGAGCCAGCGCCGATCCCGTTTGGCCATCTCGATCACCGTGCTGGGACACTCCTCGAAATTGCCCGGGAGATCCGTGGCCAGCCACACTTTCCAGCCGGCGCGCCGCATGAGCGCGGCCTCGACAAAATCGTGGCTCATGATGCGGCCGCCAAACGGGCCGTCGCCCGGCAATTCGGGCAACGAACAATGCCGGATAAAGGGCGCCAGTCGAATGACGGCGTTGTGGCCCCAGTAGTTGGCCTCCCCCAGCTGCCAATAGTTCGCGCCACTCGCCGACACCGGTCCATACAGCCGGTTCGCAAATTGCTGAAGGCGCGCCAAGATGGTCTCCCCGTTGACCAAGAGCGGCACCCCTTGGATGATGCCGACCCCGCGGTTGCGTTCCATCAACCGCACCAACCGCACAATGGCATCGCCGGTCATGATGCTGTCGGCGTCCAAGACCACCATGTAGCGGTAACATCCCCCCCAGCGGCGGCAGAAATCCGCCAGGTTGCCGGCCTTCTTGTTGATGCCGGTGCGACGCCGGCGATAGAAGATGCGGCCGTGCGCGCCGATCTGCTGGGTCAACGCCAGCCACGCCGCCTCCTCCTGAATCCAGTGATTCGGATCCGGGGAATCGCTCAACACGAAGAAATCGGCATTGGGCAACTGCTGAGTCGCCACGACCGATTCATACATCACCCGCAAGCCCGCGATCACGCGCCGCACCTCCTCGTTGCAGATTGGCATGACGACCGCCGTCCGGGCGGCAATCGGACCCATCGCCTCTTCCCGGGCCAGGGTTCGGGTGATCTGCAAGGCATCGCCACCGCCTCGGCGCACGATATAACCGATCAGGGATTGGGCCGCGCCAAAGGCCACCAACCCAGTCAGCAGGCTAAAGAGCACGAGATGGGCGACTTTCCAACCATCGAAGCCGGTCCGCCAGTGCAGGTCGGCCATGACCATCACCGCCGGCCCGGCGAGCAGGACGACGAGCGTGATGAGCCGATGGCGTCGCCGGCTCGCCTCCGGCGGGCCCGGGTCAAACCTGCCGGGACGCGGGTGGGCGTTCATCCGGGCACTCAATGCGCGGCCGCCCAGGCGCGCCTGGGGGTTACGTCGCCGTGGCGATGCGCG
>CAZWMF010000032.1:0-4941 GCA_964634535.1 uncultured Opitutaceae bacterium
CCAGACCAAGCCCCGCCCGGACGGACTGCGGGTGCTATCCGCGGCCTCCGGCTATGCCTTTGCGGAGAAGGACAATGTGGCGACATTGGACTACGGGTCGAACGCCTGGCAGGCCGCCGCTTTCCACGTCACCGTGCCCCGGAACACCCGCGTCATCGTCAACAACGCCCTGGGCGGCGAAGTCACGTGCTCGGATCTAACCGGCGACATCGAGATCAAAAGCCTGGGCGGCGCCGTGCATTTGGACGATGTAGCCGGCGGCGCCTTGGTCGAGACGATGAACGGCGAAATCCGGGCGCGCATCCGCCAATTGCCGGCCAATCGGCCGCTCTCCTTCACCTCGATGAACGGCGCCGTCGTGATCCAGTTGCCGGCGGATGCGAAGGCCAACGTGCGGCTGCGCACGCAAAACGGGGAAATTCTGACCGACTTCGATGCCCAGGCCCTCGTGACCAGGACGGACATTCCCGCGGACCATGCCGCATCGGGTCCCCGCGTCTCAGCGGATGGCGACACCGATGAGGGATCCGCCCGCCGGGCGATCGACCAGGCCGTTCAGGTGGCGGCCGACGCGGTCCGCGCCGGAGCCGACGCGGCCAAGGCCGGAGCCGACGCCCTCCGGGCGGATGCCGAAGCGATGCGCGAAAGAGAATCCGGGCTCGGCCCGATTCCGCCCCTCCCGCCAATGCCCCCGATGCCCAGCATGACCGGCGGCAAAATCGTCGCCGGGATTCTCAACGGGGGCGGACCGGAAATCGCGGCCGCCACGATGAATGGCGACGTCACGCTGCGCAAAGCCCCGCCCTCCCCGCGCTGACCCGACGCCTTATCCGGCGCCGAGGTTCCAGCCGGATAGGATCGGCAACAAGAGACTCCGCCAGACGACATAGCCGGCGGCGTTGGGATGGAGATGATCGGGGTTGAAATCCTCCGCCTTGGACGAGCCGTCGGGAAGCGCAAACGCCGTGTAGGTGTCGCACACCGTGATGAGCGGATCCGACGCGGCCAGCTGTCGGATGAGGCCATTGAGGGCTTGGATGCGCAGGGGGTAGCCCTCGTCCGCCTTGCGCGGCATCACCAGGCACCAGGCGATCGGGATGGACGGATAGGCGGCCCGGATCCGCGCGTGCAGCAGGCCGAAATTATCCGCGATATCCTGCGGCGACGTATGCTCCCCGAGATCGTTGGTCCCGATGAGGATCACCAGGGCCCGCGGGTGCAGGGACAGGACGTCGTCCTGCAGCCGATAGAGCAAATTGGGCGTGGTGTCGCCGCCGATCCCGCGGTTGGCCACCTTGACGGGCAGGCCGGCAAAATCCTGATCCAGAGTATGCCAGCCATCGGTGATGGAATCTCCGACGAAGACGATGGCGTTCTGATCGATCGCCCGGCGTTGGGCAAACAGGTCGCGGCGCTCGCGGTTATGCGCCTTGAACTTCTCCCAGGAGGAAACATGACCCTTGCCGGGGAATACGCCATCGGCCGGCCAATACGGATCGGCCGCCGTCTGCGTGGCGGCGGCTTGAGCCACCGCCGGAGGAGCCATTTGGCTTCCCGCCAGGATGAGGAAAACAGAGAGGAAGATAGGTTTGCGGATCATGGTTAGCGAAGGGGTTGGGCGGACCCCGCAGCATTCCGGCCGTCTGCGGATCGCGACCCTCGGACGCTAAACACCCCGAGCCGGCGGGGCCAGACCGAATCGCGTGCCGCGAACGGGGCCCGGCCACCCTCAGACGACCGAGGGCGGCGGTTGCAGCGGCAAATCGAGGATGAACGTGGCCCCCTGGCCGATGCCGGGGCTTTCCGCGGAAAGCGCTCCGCCCAACTCTTTGGCCGCCAAGGCGCAGCTGTGCAGCCCGAATCCGTGTCCGCCCCCGCGCGTCGTGAATCCTTGGGCGAAGATCCGCACCAAATTGCCCGGCGGTATGCCGACCCCGTTGTCGCGGAGCGCCACGCTGACGCGATCCGCGTGCTGCGTCACCCGCCAATCGATGCGCTTTTCCGCCCGGCCGGATTCCGTGCAGGCATATTCGGCGTTGCTCAAAAGCGTGACCATGATCTGCAGCAGCTTGTGGCGATCGGTCGTGATGACCGGCTTGGCGGCGAAGTCGCGGCCCACCGCGATCTGGTGGCGCATCAGCGAAGCGGTGTTCGCCCGAATCGCATCCTCGACCGCCTCGGTGACCGTCACCGGCTCGCTGACGCCACCGGCCGCCGCATTGCTTTGCTGCCGGGCGACGATCGCCTTGATGTGGTCGACATTCTTCTGCACGTCCTCCAACTCGCGCATGATCGCGCGCTGCTCCTCGGCCAGCGTTTCGGCCAGGGCCGTCAGAAAGCTCGGCAAGACCTGCCCCTTGCGGTCCTGGGTAAAGAAGGTCGCGAGATCGCCGGCGTGGGCCTGCAGCATCGCGCCGACCTTGGCCAGGCTGCTCGCCCGCGAACCCCGCAGCCGCTCGATGGCCAGCGAGGCGGAAACGTTCACGCTGTTCAGCGTGTTGCCCACATTGTGCAGCACCTCGGTGGCAACGTCGGCCATGCCCGCCTGCCGCGAGGCCTTCATCAGCTCGTGATGCACCCGCTCGACTTCGCGCTCGGCCCGTTCGCGCTCGGAGATCTCCCGCCGCAGTTCGCCGTTGGCCCGGGACAATTCCGCGGTGCGCTGGTCGACGCGCGTGGTCAGCTCGGCCTCGCGCGCGCGCAGGTGGCGGAAGCGCCAGCGGTGAACCCCGGCCGCTCCCGATAGCGCGAACAGCCCGCACAGGGCGTAGAACCACCCGGTCTGGTAAAAAAAGGGCCGCAGGCGGAAGGCCAGCCCGGCGCCCGCCTCGTTCCAGACCCCGTCGTCGTTGCAGGCGATCACCCGGAAGCGATAGGGGCCGGGCGGCAGCTTGGTGTAGTCGGCCACCCGCTGGTCCCCGGCGTCGATCCACTGATCGTCGTATCCAATCAATTGGTACTTGAAGCGGACGCGCCCGGGCGCGAGCAGGCTGAGGGCGGTGTAGCGGAACTCGACGGTGCTGCGGCCGGGCGGCAGGAGGACCGGCGCGGCCAGCGGCCAGGACCGCCCGTCCACCACCAGGTCCTCCACGACGACCGGCGGCGGTTCCAAATTGCGCCGCAGCCGGCGCGGATCGATCGAGACGGCCCCCTCGTGGGTCGCGAACCAGAGCGTGCCGTCCCGCCGCTTCCAGGCCGCCGGCTGGTAGAGGCCCATGGCCTCCTCGCTCTTCATACCGTCGTCCGTATTGAACACCCGGCAGCGCACCGCGGTCGCGGTGTGCGCCGCCACCGCCTCGAGTTCCGCCCCGCGCACGCGAAATATGCCACGCGAGCAGCCCATCCAGACGTCGCCCGCGTCGTCGACCAGGACCGAATTGAGTTGGTTGGAGAACAGGCCCTCGCGCGTGGTGAACGGGGTAAACTCTCCGTCGCGCAGGCGGGTGAGCCCGCCGCGCTGGGAAGCCAGCCAGAGCGCCCCGTCCGGGCCTTCGGCGATCGCGGACAACCAGCAGTCGGCCATCCCATTCGTCACCACCGTGCGGGTCCAGGTCGGGCTCTGCGGATGGGCCTGGTACCAGTCCCGCCGCTCGGCCACCCCGGCCGGGGTGGTGTAGCGAATCAAGTCGCCGTGCCGGTCGCACCAGAGTCCGTCGTAGCCGGCCATCCACAGGGTGCCGTCGGCCTGCCGATAGGTGGAAACGATCATATATGGCACCGTGTACGGAGTGCCGTCCCGGAGCAGGTAAGGTTGGGCGCGGCCCTCGGACCACCGGCCGATGCCACGCATGCTTCCGTAGCACAAGATCAGCCCCTGGTCGTCCTGGTTCATCGCGGAAATCCAATAGGGCGGCACGCCCTGCTCGGCGCCGTAACGCTGCACCCGGCCGTCTTTCAAATGGAAGAGCACCCCGGTATTCGAAACCCACAGGCTGCCGTCCGGCGCGGCGAACGAAGGCCCGTCGAACAAGTCGGTATGCTGGGTGATGACGCCGTCTTTGATCTGGCTCATTCCGGCGGGGTCGCTGCTGTTGAAAATGTACAGGCTGCCCTCGCGGCCTTCGATCACTGAGCTCGTGTTGTTGCCCAGCAGACCGTCCTGAACGGTCCACGAGGTCACGCTCACATCCTTCAAGCGATGCAGCCCGTCCTGCGTGCCGATCCAGAGACTGCCCTCCCGATCTTCGGCAAAAGCCCCGATGCCGCGGATCGGCAGGTGATCCGCCCTCCATGCTTTGCCGCCGTCCTTGGGCCGCAGCCGCGTCAGCCCGTCGGTCGAGCCGACCCAGATGTTGCCCGCGCGGTCCTGATAGAGCGCCCGCACGTGCTGGCCCAAGAGACCGTCCGCGGCCCCAAAATCGTGAAACTGGCCGCCCGTCCAGCACCGCAGGCCGCCGTAGGTTCCCAGCCAGATCCGATCGTCGCGGTCGGCCATGATCACTTCCGGAACGAGGCCGCCCGCCGACGCAATCGCGGTCGGCTTGTTGCCGTCGAAGCAATCGATGCCCGCATGAGTGGCCACCCAAAGCCGTCCCGCCGAATCTTCGGCGATCCCCGCGATATACGCCTCCGCGGTCGCCATCGGGATGCGGTCGCGGCCGCCGCGCACCGCCAAAAGTCCATTTTGGCTGCCGATGAACATCGTGCCGCGGTGATCGAAGTGGATCGAAAGAATCGACGGATCGTTGGCCCCGAGGTCGAAGACCGACGCGACGCCATTCTTGAGCGAGCGCACCCCCGCTCCGACCGTGCCGATCCACAGCGTGCCATCCGGACCGATGCACAGGGTGGTGATGGGCTCGGTCTGAAGCGGGTCGTCCGGCTCGATCCCCACGGTGGTGAAGCGCACGCCGTCGAAGCGAACCAGACCGGCCGGCGTGCCCAGCCATAAATATCCGTCCGGCGTCTGCGCGATGCATTGCACGGCGCTCGACGGCAGCC
>CAZWMF010000032.1:4951-14183 GCA_964634535.1 uncultured Opitutaceae bacterium
CAACGCCCGCGCCGTCAGCCCGCTGCCAATCAGCATGGCCAGCCAGAAAAGCGCGCGCAGCCCTCGCGTCTCGTGCTTCCGGCGATCCGAAGAGGCCATTCCGGGCTCGCCGTTCCGCCAAAGGCGCAAGGACACGGAAAGCGGGGGCGGAGAATTCAATGTTCGGATGGCGGAACGGATTGCCGAGACGAAGCGAGCGTAGACCCGGCCCCGGCCTGCCGCAAGCCAATCGCAGTTGCGACCGACCCGGCCAGCCCGCCGATTCTTGACACACAAACAATTGATGGGTAGTCCTCTACTCAATCTCGTCTGCGCGGCCCGGCCGCCCACCTGTCCGAATCGACTCAACCCGCGTTTCCTCGCCGTGTTTCCCACGACTCAGTGGACGCAGCTGAACCGGGCCGCGGAATCCGGCTCGGTGGATCTCGATCGGCTGATCCGCCAATATTGGGCGCCGTTGCGCGCTTTTCTGATCGCGAGCTTTCCGGCGCTCCGGCCCGAGGCCGACGTCTGGATCCAGGACTTTGCCCAGGACAAGATGTTGCAGGCCGGCTGGCTTGCGCGCGCGGATCGCGAGCGGGGCCGCTTCCGCAGCTTTCTCAAGGCGAGCCTCCGCAATTTCGTCCTCGATCGCCTCAGTCAGACTGTTTCGCCGGACCGGCTGGTCCCCTGGGATGAAGCTTGCGCCGAGGGCTCCGCGGAAGCGCCGGCGTCCGAGGCCTTCGATTTGGCGTGGGTCCGCCAGGTTCTGGCCGAGGCGCTCGCCCGCATGCGGGCGGACTGCCTCGATCCGGCAAAAGACCAGCCGCGCCGGGCCCAAACCTGGGACTTGTTTCGCCTGCGCCTCCTCGACCCCATATTTCAAGACGTCCCACCGCCGCCGTATGCCGATCTCGTGGAGCGATTCGCACTGCGCTCCCCCGCCGAAGCGTCCAATCTGCTCCTGAGCGCCAAGCGAATCTTCAAGGGTCACCTGGATCGGGTGATCTGCGACTACGCCGGCCAGGATCGGGCGACCGCGGCGGAGGCCGAGGCGCTTCGATCCTTTGTCGCCGGTTTGGCGGAAAGGAGCTGACCGTGTGCAAGGGCTTCGCCGCGCCACCGTATATGCCTTCGACCGATGCCGGATTTTGACTATACGGAAGGAGCCTTGCGCGCCGACCCCCGGGGACTGGCCGCGCTCATCTGCTCGTCGTCCGACGCGACCCGACCCTGGCAACCGCAGGAGCTGGCGGCGGTCCTGCGCCATCAGCTGACTGCACCGATTCAGTTCGACCTGGGCCAGTTCGATCCGGCCGCGTCGGCGCGCCTGCGGCTCTTGAGCGAGAGCCAGGGATTGCTGCTCCAGAGCTTTGCGGAACTTTTCCGCCATCCGAACCCCCCGATCGAGCTGCTCGAGATGACCAAAGATTTTGCCAAGGCCAACCGCCAGGCGCCCGCCGGTGTTCTGCCGGGCGAGATTTCGGCGGCGATTTATTATTTGAGCATCGCCGCCGCCTGGGTGCGGCGCGGGGTCCGCATCTCCAAACTGGGCGACGCAGAATTGCGCGCGGGCTTCGGATGGCTCCGTTCCCAGAACTGGGTCGACGCGGAAATGCGCACCCTGCTCGGGCTCGCCTGCGAGCGGTTGCCGGCCGCGACCGGCGCCGAATCTCCCGCGCCATGAGCGGCGACGCACCCGACCCCCCGCGCGACCCGCCCGCCTCCATTTTTGTGAGCCCGGTCGGCGAACTCGTGGC
The DNA here is from genome assembly GCA_964634535.1 of uncultured Opitutaceae bacterium. GTDB lineage: Bacteria > Verrucomicrobiota > Verrucomicrobiia > Opitutales > Opitutaceae > Palsa-1447. The sequence continues at coordinate 6,691 of CAZWMF010000032.1, forward strand.
CCATGGGCTTCTGGCGCCGCCGGCCCGGCCGGGGTTGCTGGCCGGTTTGGGCCGGTTCGAAATCCTGCGCCTCATCGGCGCCGGCGGCATGGGCGTCGTCCTCCTGGCCCGGGATACCCGCGGCGGCAACGTGGCCGCGATCAAATTGATGAAGCCCGAATTCCGTTCGGACCCGTCGATCCGGCGCCGGTTTCTCAAGGAGGCCGAGCACATGCGCCGACTGGCCCATCCGAACATCGTGCCGGTCCTCGAGATATCGGCCGAGGCCGAAGAACCGTATTTCGTCATGCCCTATATCGAGGGCGGCAACCTGTCGCGCCGCATCGATCCCCGCCGGCCCTCGGATCGGGCCGCGATTGTCGGCGTCGCCCTGCCCCTTGCCCGCGCGCTCGGGTTTGCCCACGGTCGCGGCATCATTCACCGGGATCTGAAACCGGCCAACGTCCTCCTGGATCAGGCCGGCCACGCCTGGCTGTCCGATTTCGGCCTGGCGCGCAGCGTTTTCAACGACTCGGTCATCGACCCCGGTGCGGTGCACTGCGAGGGCACGGCCCCGTACATGTCGCCGGCGGTGGCGGCGGGATGGGCCGAGGACACCCGGTGCGACATCTATGGCTTTGGCGCGCTGCTCTATGAAATGATCACCGGCCGACCGCCGTACGAAGGCCCGTCCGGCGCGGATATTCGCCGCCAGATCATCGCCGGCCCGCCCCCGCCGATCCGAGTGCGCCGACCCGATGCGGACGCCGGCCTGGTGGCGATCGCCGAGGGCGCGATGGGGCGCGCGCTCCGCCACCGCTACGCCGACATGGCCGACATGGTGGCCGATCTCGAGCGGCTGTCCGCCGGGGGTCCCCCGCGGGGACCGGCGGGCGGCCTTGAGCGCGGCTCCGCTCGGTGGCTGCGCACCGCGGCCGGACTCGCCCTGGCCGCGATCCTCGTGGCCGTCCTTTTCGCCGTTCGGCTCTCGCCGCACCGAACGCCGCCGTCCGCGGCCATCCTGCCTGGGCCCGCGATTCTCCCGCGAGCGAAACCGCCTCCCGCCGCCCGGGCGGCCAGCGCCCGTTTCCGCAACCCCGTCGCTCTGGCGGTCGACCGCCAGGGCCACCTCCTGGTTTGCGACAAGGCCGAGTCGGCGATCTACCGGATCATGCCCGACGGGACCGCGACCCTACTGGCCGGCCGCCCTCAGCAGCCGGGAGGCGAGGACGGCGTGGGCTCGGCCGCCCGCTTCAGCATCCCCCGCGCGGTGGCGAGCGCCGGCGCCGGCCGATGGTTCGTGGCGGATGCGGACGACGTGCGATCGATCGGACCCGGCGCGGCGGTGTCCACGTGGGCCGGCGCGCTCGGCCAGCCGGGCTCGATCGATGGGCCCGGGCCCAATGCCCGGCTGGATGCTCCATCCGGCCTCGCCGTGGACCCTTCTGGCACCCTCTGGGTGGCGGATCGCTACACCGTCCGCGCCATCGACCGAAACGGGGTCGTCCGAATGGTCGCGGGCAACCCGGAACATGCCGGACACCGCGACGGACCCCGGGGAACGGCGCGTTTTGGCGATCAGGAAAAGGCCTTGGCCGTCGACGCCCAGGGCGGGATCTACCTGGCCGACACGATCAACCACATGATCCGCAAGGTCGGCCCGGACGGAAACGTCCGCGCGTTCGCGGGAGCCTTCGAGTCCGGCTCGGCCGACGGACCCGACAGCCAGGCGCGGTTTTCGCGGCCGGCGGGGATCGCGGTGGACCGGGACGGCACCGTTTTCGTCGCCGACGCCGGCAACCACGACATCCGCCGGATCGCCCCGGATGGCAGGGTGACAACGCTGGCCGGCTGCGCCGGGGAACCGGGCAGCGCCGACGGGCTCGGCCCAGACGCGCGCTTCCGTCGGCCGATGGGCCTGGCCCTGGCCGAGGATGGCACGCTCTTCGTCGCCGATACCGGCAACGGGCTGATCCGCCGGATCGCCCGGGACGGGACGGTGGCGACGATCGCGGTCCACTTTTGAGGGTTGGCTTTGCAAGATCGGCTCCGGTCTACCGTATCAGCACTCAAACCCAACTCATCGATGCGCCTTCCCTTCGTCCGAATCGTTCGCGCCATCCGGAGTCAATTCGGCCGGACGCCGCTCGCCCCGCGCCTCGCCCCCGGCCCGAGCGCCGACGGATCGGCGCGGGTGGCCTCGGCCTCGCGCGCAACCCGTGCTCCGCGCTCCGGCCGGGCACCGGACCTTGCCGGGTTGAAACGCCTGCTTCTGCTGGGCGTCATCCTGCCCTGGGTCGGCGCGCATGCGCAGCCGGCGGCCACCGAGCCGCCCGTCGACCTGCCGCCGGCGGCGTTGGACGCCATCCGACTGACCCAGGCCGGCATCAGCGAAGAGGTAATCGTCGCCGAACTCAAGCAGGCGGGAGCCGCCCATCCGCTCCGGGCCGACCAGATCATCGCCTTGGCCAATTCCGGGGTCTCCCAGCACGTGATCCGGGCGCTCATCGACCCGGCCGGTTCGCCCGCACCGGCGCCGGGTCCGGTCGAAGCGGCGCCCCCGGCCTCCGGGGAACCGGACCTGCCGCCCGTGACCGCGCCCGGTCCCCTCACGCTCGACGCCTTCCGGGCCCCCCTCGCCCCCTACGGGACCTGGGTCCAGGTGCCCGGTTACGGGTGGGTCTGGACGCCGGCCGCGGCCGCCGATCCGCTGTGGCGGCCTTATGTGGACCAGGGACATTGGATCTACACCGAGGCCGGTATGTATTGGCAATCTGAATACCCGTGGGGCGACCGGGTGTTTCACTACGGCCGCTGGTTGCGCCTTGAGAATCTGGGCTGGGTGTGGGTGCCCGACACCACCTGGGGTCCGGCCTGGGTGTGCTGGCGCTATTCCTCCGGAGACCAGCCGTGCTGCGGCTGGGCGCCGCTGCCGCCCGAGGCCCGCGCCGTGTTCGGCGTCGGCCTGGTGTTCCACGGCCGCGTCGCGCTGGACATCGATTTCGACCTTTCGAGCGACGCGTTCGTTTTCGTCGGCGCCGATCACCTGCTCGACGTCGACTGCCGCGCGCATCTCCTGGCCGCGGACGCCGCCCGGGCCATTTATGGGCGCACGACCGTCGGCAACGGCTATCGGGTGAGCAACGGCCGGCTCATGGTGGATGGCCCAGGGGCCGAACGCCTGGCAACCTGGTCGCGCCGGCCGATTCATCCCGTGCCCTTCCGCGAACCGCGCCCCGCCCCGGATCGCGGTCGCGGCCGTCAGCCGGAGCCGCCCGCCCGCGGAAAAGCGGAGCCGGCGCCCGATCGGAAAAACTCTCCTCCCTCATGAAAAAAACCACCCGTATCATCACCTTGGCCGGCGCCCTCTGCGCGCTGGCCCTGTCGAGCGGCTGCTTAGGCCTCACCTTCGGCGGCGGCAATCATCCGGCCCCGCCGCCGCCGCTGCCCACCCTCGGGCAGCAACTCCTCGACCTGCAGAAGGCCAAGGACGCCGGGGCGATCACCGAAGTGGAGTTTGAAGCGCAAAAGGCCAAGCTGCTGGACAGCCGCGTTCCGGCTCACGACTGAGCCCCCTCCTCGACCGGACGCAGTGCGGGCATGCGCGCGACCGCGTCCAATTCCGGTTGCGTTCGATCACAATCCGGGAAAATCCGGGGACGACGGCCGGTTTTAGCCATTGCCGTTCCCCCCCGCCGAGGGCCCCATCGATCGTCGATACGGCCCGCCCAGATAGGTCATGACGACGGAAGAGCCGCGCGGTCCATCAACGATAAGTCGTTATCCGTAAATATGTCCGGCTGACATGCCAGTTTGGTTTGCGGAGGTGGGTGGGGACGAGGCGGAGGCAGGCGCTACCGCAATGCCTCCGCTTTCAATCGGCCACCCGCCTGCGGACCGCAGCCATCCGCGCGGCGAACTGGGCCGGGAAAACCGCGCAGATTCGACGGATTGGCGATGGATGCAGGCTGGAACGACCCGTGGGATCGCTCCGCCCACCCTCCGCGCCGCGCATTGACCTGCCAAATCCTAAGGTGTCAATCTGGAATAGGTTAGGCCGGAGACCGGCCAGACTTGCCCGCGCCGTGCATCTAACCGGATCGAACCTGCGTAGAAGTGGTCAACAACAACGTATCCGAGGTCGCCACCATGAATAACCCTTTTGCCTTCGCCAGCCTGCTCATCTGCTCCGTCCTCGCCGTCGGCACGAACGCACGCGCTCAATCCCCCGCCCCGACCGCCCCCCGCGAGCTGACGATCGTGGTCGTCGATTCGCTTCGCAATGGCGCCGCCGACGAGGACGCCTACGAACGCATTGCCCGAAACTTCACCAAGGTGTTCGAGAAGAGGAATTGGCCCGTAAAGATCGACTGCGAGCGCTTCGCCGGCAATCTTCCGGACTACCCGACCGAACTGCGGGTTTTTTACCAAGGCATCCGGGAGTTGAATTCCGGAGAACTCACTTTCATCGCCTGGATGACGCTGACCGACCACGGCACCAAACATGACTTCGGCGTCATTCGCTACCGGTACTCGATCCGGCCCTATGAATTGGCGGATGATCGGTTCGACAATTTGTTTCGCGGAGCCGCCCAGGTCGCCGCGGCCAAAATCGAGCCCATCCTCTTTCCGTCCGCCGCCGCCGCCAAGCCCTGAGCCCCCAGTGCCGCCCGCCCCGGAGAATTCCAGCGCTCTCGAAGAAATCGGCCTGCTGGCGCGGACCGGGGTGGGCGACCGCGAGGCCTTCCGCGAACTCTACGCCCGCTACAGCGTTCCGCTCTATTCGCTGGCGGTCCGGTTGGTCGGCGACACCGGCGATGCCGAGGAACTCCTGCAGGACGCCTTCGTGAAGATCTGGCGCAACGCCGCGGCCTACGATCCCCGTTTGTCGCGGCCATTCACCTGGGCGGTCACCATCACGCGTCGGCTCTGCATCGATTACCTGCGCAAGCGTCGCCGCCGTCCGACCGCCGTGCCGCTGCCGGAGGAGGGCCGCGCGAGCCCGGAGGTGGCCGCCAGTGAAAACGTCCGGCGGGCGAGCGAGGCCCAGGAGGATTCCGCGCGGCTGGCGGGCGCCTTGGCGGAAATTCCTCCGGACCAGCGCCGCGCCCTGGAACTCGCGCTCTATTCTGAACTGACCCACGTCGAGATCGCCCAACGCCTCGCCCAGCCCGTCGGCACCATCAAGTCCTGGATCCGCCGCGGCCTGCTCGACCTGCGCTCCACCCTAACCCAATCCGCTCCATGAACGCGCCCCTCGAAGAACTCGCTTGTCTCTACGTCCTCGACCGGCTCGATCTCGGCCAACGGGTCGCCTTTGAAGCTAGCCTGCTGGACGACCCCGAACTGGCCGCCCTGGTCAAAGAGCTCGAATCGGCCCTCGCCCAGCGCATCCGCGCCTTGCCTGTGCACCCGCCGCCGGCCGGCCTGCTTGCGCGCCTGGAGGCGCGGATCGACCGGCTGCCGGCGAGCCCGGCGGCGCGCCCGGGCGGCACCATCACTGTCCGGTGGACGTCGCTCGCCCAGTGGGGTATCGCCGCGCTGATCGCCGTCAGCCTCGGCACCCTGGCGGTGCAGCACCTCTGGCGCGGGGCGGCCCCGGGGGTCGGCAGCCTGAGTGCGGCCGCGGGGCAGCATCTGGGACGCGCCGAAGCGGAGCACCCTTACATCATCGTCGTCGGGCTCAATGCCGGCCAAAGCACCTTGACCGAGATGCCCCTGCAAAAACGACCCGTGGACGCGGACGCCCGCTTCGTCCAACTGGCCTCGCTGGCCGAGCAACTCTGGGAAAAGCCCGAGGGCTTGCCGGTCAAGCTGCCGGCCGTCGGCCTGGGCCGGCGCGGCTATGCGCTGTTCGACCCGGCGAGCAGCCAGGGTTTCATCGGGATCCAGCAACTGCCCGCGGCCGCGCAGGGCAAGCGCTACCACCTGTGGATTGTCGACACCGAGTCGGGCGAGGCCCGCGAGGCCGGCATCCTGCCGCGCACCGGGTCGAGCAGCGGCCTGTTCTTTTTCAGCGTCGCCCCCGGCGCCGCGGTATCGCCCGACCACCTGGCCTTCTTCGTGACCGCCGAGGACTCCGCCGCCCCCGGGTCGGCCCATCCCAGCGGTTCGGTGGTGCTTGGCCGAGAGCCAGCGATCTAGCCCCGACGAGCCATCAGGCCTGGCCCTTTGGCCGGTCTTCACGAAATTTCCGGTCGAGCGTTCAATCGAGCGACCGCAGGTATGCCGTCAAGCTCCCCAGATCGGCGGCCCCCAATTTTTTCCGAAACGACGGCATCTCGCCTTTGATGCCTCCGCTGATGGTGCGGGCGATGTAACGGTCGCTCACCTCGAGACCGTGCAGATCGGGGCCCTCATCGCCGGTCGCGTCCGCCGCATGACAGTGGGCGCAACTGTCGAGATAGAGGGCGCGGCCCCGCGCGAGCGCGGCGGGCGAGCGCGGCGGGCGGGTCACGATCCAGGCTTCCGGCGTCGGCTGCTGATGGGACGTGCGCGCGGCCGCGCGGCGGAGCCCGAGCGAGAGACTATACGCGGCGGCGAGCGCACCGACCGCCGCGAGGGCCGCCCAGGCCGAACGCCTCGGCCCGCTCCGGCTCGACCCGGGCAAATCGACGGCGCCCATCCTAATGGCCCAGGGTTAGTTCGCCGCCCCAGTAGCCCGCGGCCAGCACGAGGAGCGTCGCCAGCCCCACGGCCGCCAGGTAGCCCGCCGGCGCGGGATTTTCAAAGCGGGGATTCGCGCCCACCCGCCAGACCGCCAGGCCGACGATCAGCGCAAAGGCCGGCCAAACGAAGAGATGATGCAGCCGCAGGGTGTCATGACCGAGCGCAACGCCCCGGCTCATCACCAGTCCGGAAACGACAGCGGGCACAGTGCCCAACGCGCCGAGCAGCATCGTCCAAGTGCCCGCGGCACGGAGTCCGGGCCGATACGCCGCGCTCCGCCGCCACCGGCCCAATGCGTCCAACGCCCCCGAGCAAATCACAAGCGCGATCGGAAAGTGCACGCTCGCCCCATGCATTTTCGCCCACGATTCCGGTGGCATGGCTCACGATCCGCCCAGGGTCGAATCGACGATCGCCAAAGTCGGGTGGCTTTCGACATAAGCCACGCGGGTCACCCCGAGGAGGGAACGCAGCCGCGACGCGTCAACCTTCATCGGACCGGGTTTGGGGGCCGTCCCGGCCACCGGCTGGGGAAACGCGGTGGAACGGGCGGTATGAAACGTGATGTTGCCCTCGACTTTCTGCACCACCTGGTGGATGTGGCCGTTGAGCACCGTCACCGAACCGAAGCGCTTCAGGAGCGCCAGGGCCCGGGCCCCGTCGTCGGTGCCCCAACCCCACTTGGGGTAGACCATCCAGAGCGGCACGTGCGCGAAGACGACGACGGGCTGCTCGGCCGAAAGGGGCGCCAGATCCTTGGCCAGCCAGTCGAGTTGCGCCTCGCCCAAAACGCCCAAGCCGCCTTCGGTCACGCCCTGGACGTTCACCAACCCGACAAAATGCAC
>CAZWMF010000033.1:0-14157 GCA_964634535.1 uncultured Opitutaceae bacterium
ATTTTTTCACGGATCTCGGCCACGAGGCTCTCATGGCTGACCGCGCCGTTTTGCACAATGTTTTCCACGCACGCCCGCAGCAGATTGCGCTCTTCGGGCGTGAGCTCCTTGGCCGTAACCACGATGACCGGCACCGCCCGGCCGTCCTCGCGGCTGCGCAACTCGCGGAGGAACTCGAAGCCGTCCATGACGGGCATCATCAGATCGAGAAGAATCAGGGCCGGCCTTTCGGCGACGAAGGCGGCCAGGCCGGCCCGGCCCTCCTCCGCCTCGTGCACCGTCCAGCCCTCGCGTTCCAGGGCGTGGCGGAGCATGGCGCGGTTGTCGGGGAGGTCGTCGATCACCAAGGCGATTCGCGCGGTGCTGCGGGGCGCGTGCTTGGCGAGCAGTTCGGTCAGCCGATCGCGGTCGATCGGCTTGGTCAGGTAGTCGGCCGCCCCGAGGGCGAAACCCAGCTGCTTGTCGTCGACGATGGAGATCATGACCACCGGGATCGCCCGGGTGGCCGGGTCGGCCTTGAGGGCCGTCAGCACCGACCATCCGTCCATGCTCGGCATCATCACGTCGAGGGTGATGAGCTTGGGATGCAGTTCGCGGGCGAGCGCGAGCGCCGCGGCGCCGGTGGCGCCCGTGCGGACGGCGTAGCCCTCGCGCGTGAGGTTGCGGCTCAGCAGGTCGAGGACGTTCGGATCGTCGTCCACCGCGAGAATGAGCGGGCCGTCGGTCGACGGTCCGGGGCGGGACGGCACGGTCGGGCCGCTCGCGCCCGGCGCCGGCGCCGCCGGCGCGGCCCCGCCCTCGACCGGTTCGCGCACCGCGGCCGGCAGCATCGCCGTGAACACGGTGCCCTTGCCCGCCTCGCTCGCGACCGTGATGTCGCCGCCCATCATCTGGCAGAACCGGCGGCTGATCGCCAGGCCGAGGCCCGTGCCGCCGTATTTGCGGGTGGTGGAGGCGTCGGCCTGCATGAACGCGTTGAACAGCTTGCCGACCTGCTCCGGGGTCATGCCGATGCCGGTGTCGGCCACGCGGAAGGCGAGAAACGGCCGGTCGGCCCGCCGCTCGCGGGTGACGGTGAGGTTGATGCGGCCGCGGTGGGTGAATTTGGCGGCGTTGCTCAGCAGATTGAACAGGGCCTGCCTCACCTTGGTGACGTCGGCGCGCATCGTCCCGAGATCGGGCGGGCAGACGACCTCCAGCTGGTTGAGGTTTTTCACCACCAGCGGTTGGATCGTGGCCACGACTTCGGCGATCATGGCCGGGACGGCGAAGTCCTCGAGGTAGAGCGTCATCTTGCCGGCTTCGACCTTCGATAAATCGAGCACGTCGTTGATCAGCCCGAGCAGGTGCTTGCCGGCCGCGTGGATTTTCTGGAGGTCGGGGATGAAGGCCGGCTGGTTGAGGTCTTCGGCCTCCTCCGCGAGCATTTCGCTGTAGCCGATGATGGCGTTCATCGGCGTGCGCAGTTCGTGGCTCATGTTGGCCAGGAAGGCGCTCTTCGTGCGGCTGGCCTCCTCCGCGGCCTCGCGGGCGAGGACGAGCGCGGCGGTCCGGTCCTGGATGGTGCGCTCGAGATTCTGGTTCCATTCGTCCAGGCGCTTCTCCCGGGCGCGGATCTCGCGCGCCATGTTCTGGAAGGCATGGGCCAGCCGGCCGCTTTCGTCCGGGCGGCCGACGAGCGGGTCGAGATCGGCCGGATCGAACGAGCCGGTTTCGAGCGCCTTGGCCGCGCGCTCGAGCTTGACGATCGGTCGCGTGGCCCGGCGGGCGATCAGTCCCACCAGCACGAGCATGATCACGAGCCCGCCGCCGCCGATCGCGGCGGTGCGCTGGGCGAGCGCCTGGATCGGGGCCAAGACGACCGCGGCGGGCTGGTCGAGGATCACCTTCCAGCCGGTGGCCGGCGCCACGGTCCAATATAGGATCCGCTCGCCATCCGCCGCCGCGTAGTGCGCGATGCCCTGGGCCTCGCGACTCAGGCGGGCGCCCTCCGTCAGCGCGGCGAGCGAGGTGCCCGGATCGTCTTCCCGCAGCAGCAGGGCCGGATTGGGATGCACGAGCAGGTGGCCGGTGGGGCTGGCCAGATAGAGAAAATCATTGGTCGGGCCGGCCCGGCGGCGGCCGGCGGCCTCCCGGTGGATGTCGCCCAATAGCCGGCCGATTTCGGTGAGGGGCAAATCCACGCCGGCCACGCCGACAAATTCGCGATTCACCAGGACGGGGTAGGTGATGCTGACCATCGCGAGCGGCGAGCCGCCCCGGTCGAAGAACGGCTCGCTCAGGTAAAGGTGCCGGGACGCCTTGGGTCCGGCGTACCAGGTTTGCGCGGAGTCGTGAAAATCGTAGTCGATGCGCCGGAGGACGGGCCAGCTCGCCCGGTCCATCCAGATCATCGCCCGCGGGTCGTACGCCCCCTTGGCATCGAAGGCGAGGTAGACGCCGAAAATTTCCCGGGCGGGGACGCGGTGCAGCAGATTGCGGATGACGAATTCCAGGTCGCGTTCGGGCTCGCGCCCGACGCCCGCCTGGTAGGCCGCGAGCATGCGCGGCACATAGGCGAGCCGATTGATGCCCTCGTCGACCGCGGTGGCCGCCGTCTTCACCTCGGTGAAGGCCTCGGCGTCGCCCTGGGCGATCAGCGAGGCCCGCGTCGCGCGGTAGGCCGTGAGCGACACGCCGCCGATCGCCACGGTCGCCGCCAACCCGATGGCCAGCACGAGGCGGGAGCCGATGGTGGTTGGGGCAAAGCGCTTGAAGGGCATCGGGGCGTTGACGGCGACGGGAACGGACCGCCGGGAGACTGTGAGGGACGGATTGGCTGGGCGGCAAGGGACTTTTGCAGGCCGGCGCGCCCTTCCGGCGAGGAATTCCGATTTTGCCCTTGTGTGCCTGTGGCGAGGTTTGCAACCTCCTGATCCCGATTCCCAATGGGTTCCCAAGCGGCAGACGTTTCGATCGATCCCGAGCGCAGTGTGGCCATAATCGGCATGCACCTGCGCTATCCCGGAGCCACGTCGGTTCACGATTTCTGGAAGAATCTGCGCCAAGGGGTCGAGTCCACCTCGTTTTACACCGAGGAGGAGTTGCTGGCCGCCGGCATGCCGCCCGAGGTGGTCCACGCGCCGTCGTATGTGCGCGCCAACCCGGCGATCGGCGACATCACCGTGTTCGATCCGGCCTTTTTTGGCTTCACGCCGCGCGAGGCGGAGATCGTCGATCCGCAGGTGCGCATCCTACTGGAGACGTGCTGGCTGGCCTTGGAAGATTCGGGTTACGATCCCGAGCGCTACCGGGGCAAAATCGGGGTGTTCGCGGGGGCGAACCTCTCGAACTATTTCATGCACAACCTGCTGCCGCAGGCGCATACCTTGAGCGACGGCATGGGGGCGATCTCGACCATGACCCTGTACAACGATCGCGACGTGCTCGCGACCGTGGTCTCGTTCAAGCTGAATCTGCGAGGGCCGGGCGTGACGGTGCAGACCTACTGTTCGACCTCGCTGGTCGCGGTGCATCTGGCCTGCCAGAGCCTGCTGATCGGCGACAGCGACATGGTCCTCGCCGGCGGCGTTTCGTTGAACGGCGATCAAGTGGCCGGTTACCACTACCAGGAAGGCAGCATCGTCTCCCGGGACGGGCATTGCCGCGTGTTTGACGCCAAGGCGAGCGGCACGGTGTTCGGCAACGGCGCGGGCATCGTGGTGCTCAAGCGGCTGGATCGGGCGCTGGCCGACGGCGACACCATCCATGCGGTGATCCGCGGGTCGGCCATCAACAACGACGGTTCGGCCAAGGGCGGATTCACCGCGCCGAGCGTGCAGGGGCAGGTCGAGTCGATCACGGCGGCGCTCGAACGCTCGAAGGTGAGCCCCGAATCGATCGGCCTGGTCGAGGCCCACGGCACCGCGACCTTGGTGGGCGATCCGATCGAGGTGAGCGCCTTGTCCAAGGCGTTCTCCCTCTGGACCGACCGGCGCCGGTATTGCGCCCTGGGTTCGGTGAAGGGCAACTTCGGGCACTTGGACCGCACGGCCGGAGTCGCCGGCCTGATGAAGGTTGTCCTGGCCGTAAAGGAGGGGTGGATCCCGCCCAACGTCAATTTCTCGGAGCCCAACCCCAAGATCGATTTCGCCGGCAGCCCGTTTTATGTCGCGACCGAACTCGCCGCTTGGGCCGGTTCCGGCCGGCCCCGCCGCGCCCTGGTCGCATCGCTCGGCGTCGGCGGCACGAACGCCCACGCCGTGGTCGAGGAGCCGCCGCCCGTGCCGCCGTCGGCCCCTTCCCGGTCCGCGCAAGTGGTCGTGTTGTCGGCCCGGACGCCGAAGAGCCTCGATGCGGCGGTGCAGCAACTAGCCGGGCACCTGCGCGATCATCCGACGGTCGATCTGGCCGACGTCGCCTTTACGCTGGCGGTCGGGCGCAAGCAGTTTGGGCACCGCTGCGCCGTGGTCGGCGGCGATACCCTGCAAGTCGCCGACGCTTTGAGCCGGCTGGCGCCGACGTCGGGCGCCCAGGCTCCGGCGAAGAAGCCGATAGCCTTTCTGTTTCCGGGCCAGGGTGCCCAATACGTGAACATGGGGCGGGGCCTCTATGACGCCGAACCGGTTTTTCGGGAGGAAGTCGACCGGGCCTGTGTCGCGCTCGTCCCGCACCTGGGTTTCGATTTGCGCGAGGCGCTGTTTCCGGCCGACGCCGCGGCGGAAGCGGCGGCCGCCGACCGACTCCGCCAGACCGCGGTCACCCAGCCGGCTCTCTTCGTCATCGAGTATGCCCTGGCCACCCTGTGGATGAGTTGGGGCGTCCGGCCGGACGCGATGATCGGGCACAGCATCGGCGAATATGTCGCGGCCACCCTGGCGGGGGTCTTCGAATTGGAGGATGCCCTGGCCCTCGTGGCCACGCGCGGGCGGCTGATGCAGGCGCTGCCCGGCGGGGAAATGTTCGCCGTTCCGCTCGACGAATCGGCCACCACGGCGCTTCTGAACGGCCGGCTTTCCCTGGCCGCGGTCAATGGCCCGCTATCCTGCGTCGTTTCCGGCCCGGCCGAGGCGATCGACGAGGTGTCGCGGAACCTGGAGGCCCAGGGCCTCAGCGGCCGGCGGCTGCAGACCTCCCACGCCTTCCATTCGGCGGCGATGGATCCGGTTCTGGAGGAATTCACGGCCGCGGTGGCGAAGGTCGCCCGCCGCATCCCCCGCCTGCCCTACGTGTCCAACCTGACCGGGGATTGGATCACGCCCGCCCAGGCGATGAGTCCCGAGTATTGGGCGAGCCACTTGCGCGGCACCGTGCGCTTTTCCGAGGGCGCCGGCCGGCTTTTGGGCGACGGCCGCCGCCTGGCCCTCGAGGTGGGCCCGGGCCGCACGCTGAGCGCGCTGGCCTGGCAGCGGTCCGATGTGGCCGCCCACGGCAAGCCCGTCATCTCGATGCGGCACCCGCAGGAAAAGACGCCGGACCTGGGCGTGCTGCTCGGCGCCTTGGGCCGGATCTGGACGGAAGGGGCCGACGTCGACTGGGAGGCCTATTTTGCCGCCGAGCGGCGCCGGCGGATCCCCCTGCCCAAGTACGCCTTTGAGCGGCAGCGCTATTGGGTCATGCCGCTGGCCGGAGCCCCGGTCGTGGCACCGGCCGGCGCGGCGCAATGGACCCGGCATGCCGACGTGGCGGATTGGTTTTACGCTCCCGCCTGGTCCGAGGCGCCCGTCGGTCCGCCCGCCGCGGCGTCCGGCCGCTGGCTGCTGCTCGCCGATCCGGGTCCCTCCCGCAACGCGATCGAGGCCCGGTTGCGCGATGCCGGCCAGGATCTGGTCATCGCCGAATGCGGACCGGCCTTCGAGCAGTTCGGCATCGGCCAATACCGCATCAACCCCGGCGCAAAGGAGGACGTGGCGGCGCTGTGGGACGCGCTGCGCGCGGACGGCAAGGTGCCGAACCGGATTGTTCACGCCCTGGGGCTCTCCGCCCCGGCCGGCGAGGCTCTGGACGCGTACGAACGGACCCAGGATCGGTGCTTCTTTAGCCTTCTGTTCCTGGCCCAGGCGCTGGGGCGCGAAACCCTGACCGAGCCGGTCCATCTGGCCGCGCTCACCCGAGGCCTGCAGAGCGTGGCGGGCGAAGCGGTGGTCGCGCCGGAACGGGCGACCCTGATCGGGCCGTGCCGCGTGATTGCGCAGGAGTTTCCCACGGTGTTCAGCGTGGCGATCGACGTCGACGGCTCGGACGACGAGGCGGCCGCCGCGGTCATAGCCGAACTGACGGCCGCGCCGCGCGATCCGGTGGTGGCCTGGCGCGGCGGCCGGCGCCGCGTGCAGCGCTTCGAGGCTCGGGGAATCCAATCCGGCGGCCAGCCGCCGATCAAGGCGGGCGGCACCTATCTCGTCACCGGCGGCTTGGGCGGCTTGGGCCTCAAGGTGGCCGAATGGCTCGCCCGGACGGCCCAAGCCCGTCTTGTCCTGGTCAACCGCTCGCCGCTGCCGCCGCCGGCCGACCGGGACGGCTGGCTCGCCGGCCTGGGCGAGGACGATCGGACGAGCCGCCGGATCCGCGCCGTGCGCGGGCTGGAGCAGTTGGGTGCCGAAGTACTGGTCGTAAGCGCCGATTCCGCCGCCCTCGAACCCATGCGCGCGGCGGTCGCGGAGGCGTGGGCCCGATTCGGACGGATCGACGGCATTCTGCATGCCGCGGGCGTCGCCGGCGACGGCGTGATCCAGCTCAAGGACAAGCCGGTCGCGGCGGCGGTGCTGGATGCGAAGGTGAAGGGGGCTCTGGTCCTCGCGGCCGTACTGCGGGATGATCCGCCGGACTTCGTCGTCCATTTCTCGTCGCTGGCGGCGGTGGTCGGCGGCTTCGGCCAAGTCGATTACTGCGGCGCCAACGCGAGCCTCGACGCCATGGCGGCGACGATCGGCGGACCGCGAACCATTTCCATCAACTGGGACGCCTGGGCCGAGGTGGGCATGGCGGTCGAAACGGCCGCGCGCCCCAAGCTCGCCCAGCTCTTCAAGCAGGCGGCCGCGTTCCAAGCGATCGAACATCCCATCTACAACCGGGTGCGGATGGACGGCGAGGAGATCCACTACGTGGCCGAACTCGACGCGGAACGCTCGTGGCTCGTGGCCGATCACGTGCTCTTCGGCAAGCCGACGCTGCCCGGCACGGCCTACCTCGAACTGGTCCGCTCGGCCCTGGCCCGGCATGCCGACGCCTCGTCGTGCGAACTCACCGACGTGTTCATTCTGGCGCTGTTCTCGGTCGAACCGGGCCGGCCGCGCGACATCCACGTCGTCCTGACCCGCGATGAACCCGGATACGATTTTGTCATTAAGAGCCCCGCTCCGCACGACCCGGAGAACTGGGTGGAGCACTGCCGCGGTCACATCCGGGCCGGCACGACGGTGCCGGCCCGCCGCCACGATTTCGACGCCCTCACCGCGCGCTGCACGAGCGCCTACATCGAGGCGCATGCTTCGGCCCACGCCGCTCCGGGGCTCGTCGTGCGCCAGGCGGCGCATCTGTCGGTGGGGCCGCGCTGGCTGACCCCCGAGTGGGTCCGCATGGGCGAGGACGAGGGGGTGGCCGAGCAGCGCCTGGCCGACGCCTACGTGGGCGACCTCAAGGACTATCTGCTCCATCCCGGGCTCCTGGATTTGACCGCCTTCTATCCGTTCAAGGTGAAGCTGGCCGGAATCTACATCCCCTTTTCCCATCGGGTCGTCCGCATGTACCAGCCGATGCCGGCGCGGGTGCGCAATCACGCGCGGGTGACGCACGATCCGAAGTCCGGGGACATGCACTTCGACGCGCTGTTTCTCGACCACGAGGGCAACGAGGTCGTCGTGATGGAGGACTACAGCCTCAAGCGGATCGAGACCCGCGGCGAGGCCAAGCCGGACCAGGGGGCGGGCGGGGTGCCGATCCAGCTGTTTCCATTCCTGCCCGGCGCCGAGAATTTCCAGGTCGACATGTCCGCCCTGGGCCAGCTCGACACGCTCGTTCCGGTCGCCTCCGAGCGCCGGGCGCCGGGTCCGGGCCAGCTCGAAATCCAGATTTGCGCGGCCGGGCTGAATTTCAAGGACGTGCTGCGCGCCCTCGGCATGCTGTCGGCCGAGCACGACGCCGGTTTGGCCCTGGGCTTCGGCGGCGAATGCGCGGGCCAGGTGGTGCGAATCGGCGAGGGCGTGACCGGCTTCCACCCGGGCGACCGGGTGATCGCGATGGGCCCGAAGTGCTTTGGCGGATTCCTGACCGTGGACGCGATCGCCGCGGTCCCGTTGGCCGAGGGGCTCTCCTACACCGAGGCGGCGACCATTCCCACGGTTTTCTTCACCGCCCACTACGCCCTGGAATATCTGGGCCGGCTGCGGAAGGGCGAGAAGGTGCTGATCCACGCGGCCGCGGGCGGCGTCGGGTTGGCCGCCGTCCAATGCGCGCAGCGGGTCGGCGCCGAGGTGTTCGCCACCGCCGGCAG
Source organism: uncultured Opitutaceae bacterium (assembly GCA_964634535.1). Lineage (GTDB taxonomy): Bacteria > Verrucomicrobiota > Verrucomicrobiia > Opitutales > Opitutaceae > Palsa-1447. Next base: position 8,468 of record CAZWMF010000033.1, read on the forward strand.
TCCGCGCAAGCGCGACTATCTGAAGTCGATCGGCGTGCAGCACGTCTTTGATTCGCGCTCGATCGGCTTCGCCGACGAGGTGATGAAGGCCACCGGCGGCCAGGGCGTGGACGTGGTGCTCAACTCATTGGCCGGAGAGTTCATCCACAAGAATTTCGCGGTGCTCGCCCCGATGGGCCGGTTCCTGGAGATCGGCGCCCGGGACATCTATCAGAACACCCAGATCGGCCTGCGGCCCTTCGCCAAGAATCTGTCCTTCATCGCCCTCGAGATCAGTCCGGTCCTGTTGACCCGCCCGCAGTTCGCGCGCGACGTGTTGGGGGAGATCATGGGCTACTTCCGCTCGGGCGCGTTCAAGGCCCTGCCGACCGAGGTGTTTCCCATCACGCAGGTGGCCGACGCTTTCCGCCACATGGCGGCGGCCCAGCACATCGGCAAGATCGTGCTTTCGATCACGCCGCCGGCCCGACCGCTGCCGATCGGGATCCGCAGTCGGGCTCCGTCGGCCGCCGTCAAGGAAGCGGCCGGCGCCGCCGCCAAGGGCGGCGCGCACGAAGCGGCGCTCACCCCGGCCGAGGGCGTGGAGGCGTTGGCCCGCATCCTGGGTGCGGCCCACCCGCAGGTCGCGGTGTCCTCCCGGCCCCTGCAGCCCATCATCGAATTCATGCGCAAGCGCACCGAGGCCGAGGTGGCCGCGGTCGCGGCCGCGCCGGGCAGCCGCAAGCTGTACCCGCGGCCGGCCCTGGCCAATGCCTACATCGTGCCGGCCACGGCCACCCAGAAGAGCCTGGCGCAGATCTGGCAGGATCTGATCGGCATCGAGCAGGTCGGCGTGCAGGATAATTTCTTCGAGTTGGGCGGCGATTCCTTGATCGGCGTGCAGGTGCTCTCGCGGATCAAACGCGAATTCGGCGTGCAGCTGGCGCCCGCTTCGTTGTACGAAGGGCCGACCTTGGAGGGGTTCGCCCGCGCGATCGAGCAGGCGCGCGCCGGAACGGCGGAACCGCCGGCCGTCGTCGCGGCCGGGGAGGGGAAGTGAGCGAGCACTACGAGCGGCACATCCGTTTCGCCGACCTGGATGGGGCCGGGTTTGTCTTTTTCGCCAACTACCTGGCGCTCTGCCACGAGGCCTACGAGGCGAGCCTGTTGCGCGCCGGCCTGGAATTGCGGGCCTTTTTCATCGCCGAACGCCTTCTCCTGCCCATTGGCAAGGTGCAGGCCCAATACCTCGGGCCGCTCCAGAGCGGCGACCGGGTCCGGGTGGAATTGACGCGGACGCGCCTGTCCGAGAATTCCTTTCGACTCGACTACCGCATCGTGCAGATGGCGCAGCCGGAGAAGCTCGTGGCGCTCGCCCAAACCGAGCACGTCTCGATGGATTTGGGCACGCTCCAGCGCCGGCCGCTGCCGGCGCGCCTGGTCGCCTGGCTGGACGGCGCGTGATGACGGTGCTAGGGCTGACGGGGGGGCTGGACGCCGCGCACGACAACGCGTTCAACCTGCCGTATGACTTTATCCATGACGCCGCCGCCGTGCTGGTGCGCGACGGACGGGTGGAGGCGGCGGTCGAGGAGGAGCGGCTCAACCGGATCAAGCACACCAACAAGGCGCCCGGCCGGGGCGTGCGCTTTTGTCTGGAGCAGGCCGGGCTCGCGGTCGGCGACCTCGACGCCGTGGCGTTTTATGCCACCGAGCCGTATTGCCAACGCGTCCTCCAGACCCTGCACCTCGCCGATTTTGGCCGGGCCGAGCTCTTGACGCCGCGGGCGATGGTGCAGCGGCTCTTGCGGCGCGAACTCGGCGCGGAATTCGACGCGACCCGGATCCATTTCGTCGACCACCACTGGGCCCATGTCGTCAGCGCCTACACGATGTCCGGCTGGGACGACGCGTTGGTCGTCACCCTCGATGGCCAGGGCGAAGGCATTTCCGGCACGGTTTATGAGGGCCGGGGACGGGACTTGAAGCTGCTCCGGCGCATACCCGAGCAGCATTCGCTCGGCTATCTGTATCGCGACGTCATCAAGTTTCTGGGCTACGAGATGTTCGACGAGTACAAGGTGATGGGCATGGCCCCCTATGGCGATCCCGCGCGGTTCCGGGCGCTCTTCAAGACCTTTTACGAGCTTCTACCCCAAGGGGAATACCGCCTGAATCTCGACCGCGTGTTCTCCCTTTTCCGCGTGGCCCGGGCCCGCCGCCGCGGCGAACCGTTCTCGCGCGACCACCAGGACATCGCGGCGGCCCTCCAGGCGGCGACCGAGGAGATCGGGCTCCACGTGCTCGCCCATTTTCGTTCGGCGACCGGGCACACCCGGCTGTGCCTGGCCGGGGGCGTGGCCCACAACTGTTCGCTCAACGGCAAAGTGCTCTATTCGGGGCTCTTCGAGCGCCTGTACGTGCAGCCGGCCGCCCACGACGCGGGCTGCGCGCTCGGAGCCGCGCTGGCGGTGCACCTGCGGCTCGCCCCGGCTGCGCCCATCGAGCCGTCGCCCCACGTCTACTGGGGGCCGACCGCCGGAACCGAAGACGAGATTGCGCGCGAACTCGCCCGGTGGTCGCCCTGGCTCGCCGCCGAACGCTGCGCCGACATCGAGGAGCGGGCCGCCGCGCTCCTGGCCGACGGCCGGGCGATCGGCTGGGTGCAGGGGCGGTCCGAGTTCGGGCCGCGCGCCCTCGGCAACCGCAGCATCCTGGCGGATCCCCGCCCGGCCGAAAACAAGGACATCATCAACCGCATGGTCAAGAAGCGCGAGGCGTACCGGCCGTTCGCCCCCTCGGTGCTGCTCGAGAATGTGGGCGACTATTTCGACGTGCCGGCCACCCAGCGGGACTTTCCGTCGATGAGCGTCGTGCTCTCGGTGCGGCCCGAGTGGCGGTCCCGCCTCGGCGCGGTGACCCACGTCGACGGCACCGCGCGGGTTCAGACGGTTGCCCGCGAATGCAATGGCCGTTACTGGAGGCTGATCCGGGCCTTCGCCGATCGGACCGGCGTCGCCGTCGTCCTGAACACCTCGTTCAACAACCACGCCGAACCCATCGTCGATTCGGCGCGGGACGCCGTGGTGTGCTTTCTCACCACCGACCTGCAGGCCCTGGTGATCGGCGATTGGCTCGTGACCAAGCGGGTGGCGGCTCCGGCCGACTGGCTCGGCCTGCGTCCGGCCATTCCCGCCACGGTCAGCCTGCACGCCGAGCGGCGCTGGATCGAGGCCGACCACAGCGCCTGGATCCACGAGGCGCGCTTCACCTACCATCACGGCAAGACGGTCCGCCTGTCGGCCGAACTCTATCGGCTCCTGGCCGAGGCCGACGGACAGACCGGCCTCGCCGAACTGGGGCGGCGCGCCGGGCTGGCGGCCGGGCCGACCGAGGCGCTGCTGCCGGAATTGCGCGAGTTGTGGGGCAACCGCCTGGTCGCGCTCGCGCCGGGCGCGTAACCCGTCCTATTGGCGGCCGAGCAGGTGCGCCTCGAGCCGCTCGTAGGCGATCTTGCCGAGGGCGTAGCGGTGGATCATGAGCAGCGTGCCCAGCCGTTCCTCGGACGCCGGGTTGGGCGCGAAGCGGACGGTGTCGCCCAGGCGGGCCACCAATTCGTGCAGGCGCGCGTGCACCGGGTCGGCCGTCACCTCGATCGGTTCCTCGGCGCTCGCCTCGTCGCTTTCCGCCCATTCGAAATCCCGGGCCATGAGCTTCTCGCGGTGATCGCGGTCGGCGGCGGCCCGCGCCACCTTCAGGCGCACGATTTGTTCCGGCGGCGGCACGGTGCGGAGCAGCCGCAGGACCAATTGGGACGAGATGCGCCCGTCGCGCACCTGGTCGAGCAGGCGCGGATCGGCGGCGTTGAGCTGGCGGGCGCCGGCGATCTCGGCGGGCGAAAATCCCGCCTTGAGCGCGAGCGATTCAGTCGTCCGGCCGCCCTGGCGCAGCGCCCGCGACAGGAACACCTGGCGCTCCAGGAGCGTGAAGGGCTTGCCCCGATGGCCCAGGAGCCGTGAGGTGAAGAGCTCCTCCAGCGTGGCCGCGGGGTCGGCCAGCCGGCAGGGCACCTGGCGCGGATCGAAGTCCGGATGCACCGGACCGGGCCCGTCCCGCAACGGCTGGCCGCCGTCATAGACGATGAATTTGCCGTCCTCGGCCGCGATGCGCAGTTGCAGGGTCCGGGCGAGGGCGCGCTGGCGCCGGTGGCCGTCCACCACGTAATACTGGCCGGCCGACTCGCGCACGAGAATCGGCTCGCGCAGGCCCTCGGTCATGAGCTGCACGGCCAGTTCGTCGATGTCGCCGTAGAAGATCCGGATGTTGAATGTGCGGTCTTCCAGGATCCGGGCGAGCGGAAGCGTGATCGGCGAAAACAATTCCGGACGCATGGGGCCTTGGGCCGGTCTCCCGCGCGGAGGGATCAAACCGCCACCGCCAGGTGCACCAGGTCGCCCGCCTCGGGTACGGGCGAAGCGATCGCCGGGGTGATCAGATGGATTTGCGCCGGCTCGTCCGTCGTCTTGGCCGCGGCGGCGGCCGTGGCCCGTCCGCGGGCGAGCGCCAAGGCGGCCTCCTGCCGGAAGAGTTCGGCGCCGAGCGCGGCGGCATCGCCCACCTCGGAGCGCAGCGCGATGATGAGCTGCTTGAGCGGACTGAGTTCGCGCACGCCCGCCTCCAGGAGCCGGGCAATGTCGGAGCGCTCGGCCGTCTCGAGCGGCTGCCGGGCGGTCGGATCGGCCACCACGTCCTCGAGGTGCATTTCCCCGTCCGAGCCGGGCAGGGCCTCGTCGAGCGACTGCACCTGGGGGATCAGCGCCGCGGCCTCGCCGCCCTCGCGCCGGGCCTTCTCCTGCAACCCGATGGGAATGCGGATGACATGGCGATTCTTGGCCGCAAAGCGATCGATCGCCATGGCGATCCAGGGCGTCGCATACGTGCTGAAGTGGGCGACCGACGGATCGTAGCGATTGATCGCGATCAGCAGCCCGTCGGTGCCGGCCGTGAAGAGTTCGTCGAGCGAGAACGTGGCGTGGAAGCGGCCGCGGCGAATCGCGATCTGGGCGACCAGCAGCAGATTGCCGCAGAGAATCTCGTCGCGCAGCCGGCGCGCCGCGGTCAGGGCCTCGGCCAATTGCCGGCGCACCGCGGCCGAATCCTCCGGGGCGAACGCCGGCGCGGGCAGGGCCCGCAGCGCCACCTGTTCGAGAACTTCAAAGGTGAAGCGCATCAGAAACTTGGCCTCCCAGGCCGCAAAATCCGCGACCGACCGGCTGCCTTCCTGGCGCGCCCGGGCCTCGCGGGTGTGCTCCTCTTGATGCGTGGGGGTGAAACCGGCGAAGCGGTAGGCCGCCTTCCGGCCGCCCTCCTTGCGGTCCTGGTCGGAGCCTTCGCGAAAATACGGCAGATGGCCGGAGCGCAACTCCTGCATCACGCGCTCGAGCGGGTAGCCGAGGGCGGCGAGGCGCGTGCCGACGGTGGCTTGGCGCGCGGCGAAATCGGCGCCGAGTTCGCGCGTGCGCGACGGGGCGAGGGCAGGGTGAGCGCTGAGCAGACGCTTGGTGCCTTCCGTGAATTGGGGCTGGGACATGGCAGATTCGGGTTGAGGGTGGGAGTGCTTTGCGAGCGACTGCCCGATACCCAAGCTACGTCACCGGCCCCGGAGAATTGATTTCTATTCAATTAAACTTCAAAAGGCCCTGGGGTGATTC
>CAZWMF010000034.1:0-6830 GCA_964634535.1 uncultured Opitutaceae bacterium
AGATCTACGTCCGGCCGACCGCGGCCCCGGTGCCCCGCCCCGAAAAGGAGCTGAAGGGCTTTGCCAAGGTGTACCTCGAGCCGGGTGAGCGCCGGCTCGTGCGGCGGCGCCTCGCGTATCGCGACTTCGCCTATTGGGACGTGGGGGCGCACCGCTGGGCGGTGGCGCCGGGCACCTACCACATCCTGGTCGGCGGGGCCTCCGATGCCATCCGCCTGGACGCGGCCGTTACGGTCCCGTGACCGCGATGTCGAAGTAATCGTGGTACAGCACGATTTTGAAGTCGGCCGTGTCCTTCACGTAGAAGCGGATATTGTAGGGCCCGGGATGGAGCCGGATGGCGAAGTCCCCGTGGTACCGGCCCTGGTCGTCGGTGGGCACGATCTGGAAATCGTAGTATTTCTCGTCCGGACTGCCGGGCACGGCCGAGGGGAGAAACTCATTGCCCGGATGGTTCGGCCGGTCGTTGATGCAGAGAATGTAGCGGTGGGCTGCGAGCAGATGCGCCAGATCGATCCGCAGAATCAGGCCCCGGGCGAACGTGCGGCGAATCTGCACGTGGCCGGTGGTTGCGGCGCTTACCACGCGGCCCCAGGCCGGCGGGTTGATCAACGGCAGATCGGCGTCGAAGGGCGCCTGCCAGACCGCGTCGGCCCCGGCATCGCGCAGGAACGCCGCCTGGTCCGGATCGGCCGGCGCCGGACCGCCGGCGCCGGGCAAACGGACATCGCCCGGCCCGAGCACGACCGTCGGCTGCGCGGCTAAGCGGCTGCCGACGGCCAGGGTCACCAACACGACGAGAAGGGGTTGGATTCGGTTCATGACCGGGCAGCTTGGGTCTTTCCGCGGGGAACGCAACGGAGTACCCGAAGCGTGTGCGCGCCGGCGGCGCTTGGCCGGAACGCGGGTTTCGCCGGATCGCCGGCTTGCGCCGTGGGCGAACCGGTCTAGGCTTTAGTGAGCGCTCGGTGCACCCCCCGCCCGTCCCGCTTTGCCCATGAAAATCCCCTTGGTTCTCCTGGCCATGTTTGGCGCCGTCTTGGCGCGGGCCGAGCCGCCCGAAGTGATTGCTCTCTGGCCGAATGGCGCGCCGGGTTTCGAGAGCCGCCGGGATATTCCCGAACTCGCCCAGGATTACTGGGTGCGCAATATCAACAATCCGTCGATCACCGTGTTTCGGCCGCCTCCGGGCAAGGCCAACGGCGCCGGGATCGTGGTTTTCCCCGGCGGCGGCCATCAGGAGCTGGTCTATGTGCCGGAGGGTCTGGATCCGGCCCGATACCTGAACGCCCTGGGCGTGACGGTATTTGTGGTCAAATACCGGCTCGGCCGAGTGCCGGGGCTACCCTACCGGGTCGAACGCGAAACCGCCGCCGACGGGCGGCGGGCGATGCGGCTCGTGCGCAGCCGGGCGGCCGAGTGGCACCTCGATCCCCGGCGGATCGGCATCATGGGTTTCTCCGCGGGAGGCGAAATCGTGTCGATGGTCGTGTACGATCCGACCGACGGCGATCCCGACGCCCCCGATCCCGTCGACCGGGTGACCTGCCGGCCGGATTTCCAGATCGTGATCTACCCCGGGACATTCCGCGCCCCGGTGGTGCTGCCCAAGAATACACCGCCGGCCTTCTTTCTCGGGACGGCGGACGACCACGATCCGGCGCGCACGATCACGGGCCTGCTCAACGCCTACGAGAATGCCGGAGTGCCGGTCGAGGTGCATCTATTCTCCCGCGGCGGCCATAGTTTCAACATGGGGTACCGGTCCAAACTGGCCACGTTGAAGCATTGGCCCGACCGGCTGACCGATTGGCTGGACGACAACGGGATTCTCGATCCGCAGCATATTCCCGAAGCGGAGCATAAGTAGGCGCGGGGGGCGTTCGTTCGACCCGTCGCCCGCCTCGTTCGCGACGCGCGGTCGCAGCGCGGACCCGGGCGTGGGCCATTCCGGCGCGTCCCCGGGCTCCGCGATTCGGCTGGAGGCCGGCCGGGTCGGCCGCCTACATAGGCGAGCATGCCTCCGCCGCTCACCCAACGGTCGCCCGCATTCATTTCCCGGTCGACCGATCTGGATACGGATTACCGGGTTTACCTCGCAGCGCCCGATTCGGCCACCGAGCCCGGTCCGTGGCCGGCGTTGCTCCTGGTGGATGGCGACTACGTCATCGACGCGGCGGTCGATGCGTACCGGGAGTTGCGGGCCCGCCGGGTTGTTCCGCCCCTGGTCCTCGCGGCCGTCGGCTACGGCGAGCCGTTCGGCAGTCCCCGCAACCGACGCGGCCGCGACTACACGCCCGATGCGGCGCCCGAGGAGCCGTCGAGCGGCGGGGCCGACGCGTTCCTGACCCATCTCACCACGGTGCTCTGGCCGGAAATCGCCCGCCGCCATCCCCTGCGCTCCGATGCGCGCGGGATCGGCGGCCATTCGCTCGGCGGACTCTTTGCCCTGCACGCGCTTTTTCAACTCCGGCCGTTCTTTACGCACGGTCTGATCGGCGCGCCCTCGCTGTGGTGGGCGGATCGCCGGTTTCTTTCCCGAGTTGCGCGCCTGCGCGACCGCGAGGAGGCGCTGCCGGTCCGCCTATTCCTGGGCGCGGGCGACGCGGAGACGTCCTCCATGAAAAGCGATCTCGCGGCCTTGACCGATCTGCTGGCCGCCCGGCCCTTTGCCGGACTGCGAGCGACGATCGCGGAATTTCCCGGGCGCGACCACTACGATGTGATGCCCGACCTATTCCGGGCCGGACTGCGCAACCTGTTCGGCGCGCCGTGACTCAATACGTGCCGAGCCGCACGCGCACCACTTGCGGGGCCGCGCCGAAGCGCAGGCCCCAGTCGGTTTCGTCGCCGTTCCAGATCCGCGTCGGAATGAAGACGCCGCCGGCGTAGGCGCCCTCTTCGACCCGCACGAACTCGCGCTGCCGGCCTGGCGCCGCATCGGCCGGGGCGAAGTCGACCGTGCCAAAATAGCCCGTGACCAGAAACTCGTCCGGGCCGAGTTGGACGACGAGCGCGCGACCGATCGGCACGGGATTGGGTCGTGGAAGCCGACTGGGCCCGAAGCCCGGACGACCGAAGGTCACCCGGCCTTGCCACCGGCCGAGGGCGATGGTCTGCACGGATCCGTCCGGCTCCTCCACGGCCGCATGGACGCGGCCCTCGAAACTGAAGCGGGCCAGTTCGCGCATCATGGGCCCGAGCGCCCGAAAGTTCATTGCGACCGGCTCCAGCGCGGCGCCGTCGGGCAGCGCGCCTGCCGGGCCGCCGCCGGCATCGTCGACGCCGAAGGGCGACCAACCGATGGCGCCGTGCCCGAAGGCCGCATAGCAGAAACGGGCCACCGCTTCCTGCCGGCTGGTTTCCGGAACAAACAACGCGTTGTCCGGCCGGCCGTACAGGTCCAGGACCTTCCGGTAGCGCTCGCTCTCGGGCAGATAGATATCGGGCGCCAACAGATCGATCGACGGCGCGGCGGCCTTCCAAATGTCGAGCACGTTGTCGGTCGCCCCGCCGCTCTCATAGGTGCCGGCGGCCGGATGGCTCAGGGGATCGCGCAGGGCGGCGTTGACGTACATCGGCAGCGGATACTCCGCTTTGCCGGCCGCGGCGACCCGCTCGATATAGCGGGCGACCGACCAGGCATGAAAATATTCGTCGGCGTCTGGGCCGAACACGGTGGGCCAGTTCTGGCCGCTCGCCCCCTTCCGACCGAGGGCCTGCAGCAATTCCGCGGGAACCGCCTCGAGAAAGGCCTGCTGGGCGGCCGGCCCATAGTCGCGGACCGAATTCCAGGCGCCAGGCTCGTTCTCCACTTGGATCATGATCACGGTGTGCCGGGGGTCCACCGCCTTGAGGTGGCGCAGCAGGCCGGCGAAGGCGCGCGCGTCGGCGGTTTGGAGAGCGGGCGCAAATGGGGAGGGCGAGTCGACCCGGCGCCCATCCTTGCCGATGATGCGCGGGCACAGTTCGGGCTGGCGCTTCATCCAGAGCGGCAGGTAGTGGGCGCTGCCGTTTTTCCAGGTGCCAAACCACAGCAGCACGAGCCGAGTGTGATGATCGCGGGCCTGAGCAAGCAATAGGTCGACATTCGTCGTATCGAATCGGCCGGGTTCGGGCTCGAATTGCTCCCAATAGACGGGCGCTTCCAGGGTGTTCGCGTGCAGGCTCTCGATCGCCGCCCACACATTGGGCAGCGTCGCCGGCCAGGCGCTTGAATTGTGGCACTGGGCGCCAAGCATCAGAAAGGGCGCTCCGTCCACGATCAACGCATGCCGCCCGTCCCGCTCGACGAGCCGCGGCAGAGAGGTATCGTCGGTTTGGCCCATCAAGCTGGTGGCCGCAGCCACCGACCACGCCAAGGCTACGCGGACCACCGACCAGGCAGGGGTACTCATGGGATGCGAATTCAGCGGAACTCGACTTCCGAGTCGAGTCGCCATTGGCGGTTGCGCGCCGGCCAAATACCGGTCCCGTCGTCCGTCAGTTTTCGAACGATTTGTGCTCGACGAGCTTCTGCTTCCCAATGACGAGCTGGCCATTCACCATTAACAGAGTGGTGATCTGCTCGACCGTATCGACTTCCTGGTGAAATTGTTCGGCCGTCGCGATGGGGATCTGGCTATAGGAGCCGGGGAAGGTGGACGAAATGGGCATATTGGTGGGAATGAGCCGGGTATCCGTGCTGACCGTCCGCCGGTATATCCATTCCTCCGCGTTGGCCGAAGTCGGGGACAGCGTCTTGCGCAGCGCCGGTTGACCGATGAGGTGAACCACTTGGGCCGCCGTCATGCCCTTCGTCAGATGAGGGGCGGTAGCCGATGGGTTCGATTCCACGGGCGACACGGGCGGGGCGCCGGTTAGCTCGGCCCGGACGGCGATCGCCAGGATTCCCACCACAATTGCTGCGAGACAATGACGGAAACGGATCATAGAAAGTGAGACACCGAAGGCGGTCGGATTCCCCTGATTTCGGTAAAGGGATTAGGTGAACTGATCATGGCGCGCTAACTATTTTGACGGCCCGAGGCTCCTAAAGGTGCGCGGAATCGACATTGGGGTCTCGGCTAGTAGCGCGGTGAATTGTGTCGATAGATTCCCGTGATCGACGTAAACGGGCGCGATCGCCCGAATCGGACCCCGGTGCCGGACTTTTCGCGGTGCATCGGTTTTGGCCCGGGCGGCGCTTCTTGCCGCGGCCGCCCGTTCGCGTATTCCCCGAAACCCGCTATGGTCACCTATGCCACGAAGCCTGACGACCGAACGGGCGCGCCGGAGCGGCGCTGAACAGACCCTCCCGCCATGCGCGTAGGCATCGCCGCCGACCACGGGGGCTTCGCCTTGAAGGAGCAATTGGCGGCGCAACTGCGCGCGGCGGGGCACGAGGTGCGCGATTTCGGCGCCCACCGCCTCGATCCCGACGACGACTATCCCGATTTTGTCGTGCCGCTCGCCCAGGCGGTGGCGGCGGCCCGCGTCGAGCGGGGCGTGGCGATCTGCGGAAGCGGGGTGGGGGCGGCGGTCTGCGCCAACAAGATCGCGGGAGTTCGGGCCTGCCTGATCCACGACCACTTTTCCGCCCGGCAGGGCACCGAGGACGATCACATGAATCTCCTGTGCCTGGGCGGCCGCACCGAGGGTTCCGCGGTGGCCTGGGACCTCGTGCACGCGTTTCTCGCCGCTCGGTTCAGCCCGGCGGCCCGCCACCTGCGGCGGCTGGCCAAAGTGGCGGCGCTCGAATCGGCCAAGTAGTGCGGCGCGGCCGACGCCGGGTCCGGAGCGGCCGCACCCCGGGGAGTTTGCGCGACTAGAAGCGATAGAGCTCCAGCGGAAATCCGGGAAGATTATGGTCCAGCCGGATCGGCGCCACGAAGAAGTCGAGCTGACGATTGCCCGGCAGGTCGTGCTTAACCAGGGCGCAGGTCTGCATCGACGCCACTTGCGCATTGTGTTGGTCGACGTCGCGGACGACATCCAACGCCACGCTCACCACCCGCACCGGCGCCAGTTCGACGGCGGCGGCGGTGGTGAAATCGGCGGCCGGCACGGCGTTCGGCGGGGCAAAGGTGATCGCGTCGAACGCGTAGAGCGGGGGCAGCGGGAATCTTCGGCTCGGGACGGACGGATGGGCCGACGGTTTCTCCGGCGGATTGGCCAGGGTCGAACTTGCCGACAACGCCAACCCCGCGAGGAGCGCGATGCAGGAGGTATTCATGGGATGCGGAAAGCTGGCGCGAGCCTAGGTCCAAAGCGGGACCGGCGCAACTGGCGCCGTCCATTTGTTCGGCCGGTTCGGCGCCGGTGCCGCGAAAGGATTTTGCGATTGTATCCGGACGGGGCATCTTTAAGACAAGGCGACGAATCCCCTGAACGCCATCGGGCGTTTGTTCGACCTGGCTCAACCCTCGGCGCCCCCCAAAAAAATGCCATGAACGCCTCCGGAAGAAGTTATGTGATTTTCGCTCTCGCGCTGGCCCGCGGCCTTTCTGCGGCCGGTGTCGCCGCCGACGAGGCGCGCCTACCCGCTTGGTTGCAGAATCTCGGACGCGACAGCTCCGAGGCCGTCATTGCGGTCACCGCGCGCGTCAGCCCCGATTATGTGCGCGCCCGCGAGGCCGACGGTTCGTACAAGCCCGAGACCTATGTCTTCGGCAAAGGCGGCTTCTGGGGAGGGGGCGCCCGCGACGCGTCAATCGACAAGGTGAATTTTCTGAGCATCGCCCACACGATCGCGCCGGCGCTCGCGCAGCAGCGCTACCTGCCGGGCATGGATCCGAAGACCACCAAGTTTCTGATCATGGTGTATTGGGGGATGACGGTGTCTCCGATGT
>CAZWMF010000034.1:6840-13996 GCA_964634535.1 uncultured Opitutaceae bacterium
CGTCACCCAATGCTGCGCCCTAGGCTACTGGATCGGATCGCGATTCGCCCGCCATGGCGGGGGTGCAGAACGCGATGACGAACTACTCGATGGCCATGCAGGCGGCGAAGGCGCCCGCGGCGACCAAGACCTCGACCGGCATGGTGAAGCTGGGAGCCGGCGATGCCCGGGACCAGTTGAACATCGCCCTGGAACTGCTCGACGCCCAGGACAAGATCCGCAACCGCATCGACATCAAGAATGCCAATATTCTGGGATACGATTCCTGGTGGGCGCAGACCATCCGGTTTCAAAACACGCCGTTTATTTTCCGCAAGGATATGATCGAGGAACTCGAGGACCCGCGCTACTTCGTCGTCCTGATGGCCTACGACTTCCAGCTGATGTCGGCCCACAAGAAGGTTAAGCTGGTATGGGAGACGCGCTACAGTATTCGTGGGCGCGGCAACGCTTTTGATCAGCAATTGGCCGCGATGACCCGGTACGCCGCGCGCTATTTTGGCCAGGACAGCGGCGGCTTGCTCCACAAGCCATTGCCGGAAGGGCGCGTCGAAGTGGGCGAGGCGCGGCCGGCGGACGCTCCGTCCGCGAAGTGATTTGGCGGATGGGCTCCGGCGTCGAGGCCATCCGGATTACGGAGCGGACGGCCGAGGCGGGGGCACCCTGAGCCAGGCGAGTCCAAGCCGCGCGACAATGCGGAGGGCTTGGTGCACCACGATCCGGTCCCGACAATTCGCCAGGATCACCCGGAGGTTGCGCCAGGCGGCGCGCCCTTCGCCGGTGCGGGCCTCGCGGCGCGCCAGGCAAAGGCCCCGCAGGGCGTGCTGCCGACGCGCGGCGCGGACGTCGGCCGGGCGGAGCTCGGCGGAAAAATCGCGGAGCGCCCGGAACGTCTCCGCCAGCGCCACGCCGCTGCGTTCCTGCCGGCTCGTCATGCTGCCCGCATGCTGCCGGAAGCAGGCCAGCGTCTGGGGTTCGTAATAGACCGGGTAGCGCCTGGCGATTCGCACCCACATTTCCCAATCGAGCACGTGCTGCAGATCGGTGCGATATCCCCCGATTTGGCGGTAGACCGACCGGGGAACCACGATCGAGGAACACTGAATGCGGTCGGTTGCAGCAATGCGCGCGAGCCAGTCGGGCAGGAGTCCGGGGGTGGGGCGTTCTTCGGCCGAGACCGAATGCCACCGCCCGGATGATTCTATGAAAGCATGGCGCGAGAATGCCGCGCCGATTTCCGGATGGCGCTCAAACCCGGCCCCGATCGCGGCATAGAAGCCCGGCTGAACCAGGTCGTCCTGGTGGAGTATGTGGATCAGCCGACCTTGAGCGCGGTTCCAGCACGCGTTCCAGCATCCGGCGAGACCGAGATTGCGGGGGTTGCGTTCGACCCGCACGCGGTCGCCGCCGACCCGGGCGACGAGGGCCGCCACGTCGACATCGGGCGACCCGTCGTCCACGACCTCGATCTGCATCGCCTCCGGTTCCGGGGCTTGGCGCAACACGCTGGCCAAAGCCTCGCTAAGAAAGTTCTCATTCGGACGATAGGTCGGAATCATCACCGACCATAGGGGTTCGACCGGCGGGTTCATCGTCGCATCAACGGGACGGCTCGGCGAGGTCCCTATCCCGACGCGACTCGCCTCGAAATTTGCCTCGAGCGGCGGCGGGAAGGGGAAAGCAATAGGACCGGGGCATAACTCGCGCTAATGTCGGCGATGATATTTACTTACATCATGTTTTACATGAACATGATATGAGTAGTAACGGTCGGGCGGACGCCGAGTCAAGGCATGGTTCGGATCGTCCGCTCCACGGTCCTCCGCCCATTCCGGTTTTTTTCGATCCCCAGTCGTCCCCGGGGCGCGCTGCGCATCGCCAATGCGGCGACGCGCGGGCAGGTTTTCAAGACCGGCGCGCGGCGCCGATCAGCCATTTCACTTCGGCAAGAATTGCCCCAGCCCCCTCGGCGCTCGAATCGGTTTCCCAGAAATCTCGGCTAGTCGCGACGCCGTCTCGACTTATGGGTCGGCTGAATCGATTGGCACGGCCGATGCAAAACCGAGGCCAACCCACGCCCCCATGATTCCCACCGAAGATCCCGTCCTATTTCGCCAGTTGCCGCACATCGCCAAGATCATCGCCGACGAAACCTGGTTTGAAGGCGAACGCCGCGGCTGTTTTGTTTCGCCCGAGGACCCGGTGGTGCGCGACCGAGTCTGCGCGGTGATTCTCCGGGTCGGCGCCGAACTGCGCGCGCGTCTGGAAGAGACGCTCGATCGCGATGCCCGCGCGGAAGCCGCCTGAGGCGGCCGATTGCGCGCTGCGAATCCGGGGTCGCGTTCGGTCCCGATTGGCCAGTCGGCCGCCGCTCCGTCCGACCCGGTCGCGCTATTTGATTAATATTTCGAATAACCCGATGACCGGCAAACGTACGCCGGAAATTCGATTGCGGCGTCGCCGGGCGGCCCTAGGACTGTCGACTTGGTGCATTCCCCTGTGTCCCATTGGCTCCCGCTTTTTACCCCGGCGGGCGTGTGCGTCGCCGCCTGCGCAAGGTGGCTGATTCGGTATTGAAGCATGCTCGTCTGCTTACTGGCGCTCGGGCTTTGGCTTCACACGCTGTATTGGGGCATCGGGATCGCCTGGCTCGTGATGCCGCGTCGCTACCGGCGCTTCTGGCCGGTCCTGGCGCTGCCCGCCGGACTCACTCTCCAATCGATGGTCGTATGGATCGGGGCATTTCTGGATCTGCCGGGTACCAACTCCTATGGCCGGCCCGCCGAGTTGATCCCGCTCCTGTTGTTGGCTCCGGTCTGCTTTCGCGCCGGACCGCGCCCGCTCGGCGCCGAACTGCTTCGGATGAGCGGTGTGCTTGCGGCCTCCGCGCTGGCCTTGGGCGCCTTGATCTTGCCGTATGCCTGCAATTATCACGGGTTGACGACCGGGTCGATCGGCAGTTGCGATGCGGCCGACTACGCCGCCGGAGCGCGGTCCTTCATGGAATTCGCCCGCAGCGACCGGATGGGTTTCATGGGCCTCACCGAGGTCACGCGAGTGATGTCGGTCGACCACTTTTTCGATTTCTATCTGCGGCTCATGCACTTCACCCCGTGTGCAATCACCGCGCTCAACGGGACGATATTCGGGTGCGCCCCCTACGAAATCATCGGCGTGTTGGTGGCGGTGTTCCTGGCGTCGGCGGTGCCGATCGTTTTCTGGATCGCGCGCGACCTCCTGGGCCTGCGGTCGGCCCCGAGCTTCGGCATTGCGCTCCTATTCGGTTTCAGTCCGGTGAACTGGTACGCCGTTTACCAGACCGCCATGGCCCAACTGCTCGCGGCCCAGGCGATCGGATTGCTGACCTGGTCCGCCTGGAGCCTGTGGCGCCACGGCGTCGGCATCAAGCAGGGTGGCTCGTACGCGGGCCTGCTCGGACTGACCTATGTGCTGATCCTCGGGAGCTATAGCTTCATCGTGGTGGTTTGTTTGATACCGGCAGTGGTGTTGGTGGCCGGGTCGGCGATTCGGCAACGCCAGTATGATCGATTCGGGCGTTGGTTGGCGTGGATCCACCTGCCGCTGGTCCTGGCCGCCACCCTCTTTCTTCCCAGGGTTCTCAGCATTATGGAGCGGTTCACCGCCTTCAAAAAATACGACGAGGGCTGGAAGATCCCCTTCCTCTGGCCCGAGGGTTGGCTGGGGATCGTCAAGGGGCCGCTATTGCACCCGCTCGACGAGCCCTACCACAGCCTCGCGATCGTGCTGCTGGCGGCGGCTCTGGTCGTCGCGTTCGTGGGTATGAAGACCCGCCGGTCGATCCTGCTGTACCGGACCTTCTGCCTCGCCGTGCCCGCCCTCTTGGGCTGCGCCTACCTGAATTGGCGCGGGGTTCACTGGGGTCACGGCGAAAATCGAAGCTATCTGGCCTACAAGTTATTTTGCGTCTTCTATCCGGGCATTCTTCCGGGTTTGTGCCTGTGGATGCTTCTGGCCTACCGGAAAGGGCTGCAGCGTCGCTTTTTCTGGGTCCTGCTCGCACTCGTTCTCTTCGGCGTCCTCCGGGTGGACTGGCGGTTCGCGCGGACGATGGTCAATCCGCCCCTGCTCGTGGATCGCGGACTGCTCGAGACGCGGCGGGTCGAAAACAACCCCGCGGTGGCGTCGCTCAACCTCATGATTCCGGATATGTGGTCGCGTCTCTGGGCCAACTCCTTCCTCCTGAACAAGCCGCACTATTTTCCAACCCACACCTATGAGGGACGGCTCAATACGCCGTTGCGCGGCCAATGGGACCTGAATGGGGGCCTCGTCACCGTTGTTCTGCCCGCATCGGACAGTCTGCCCGTCAACCAGACCTACTCCCTGGCGCGGACCGCGAGCCCCTATTTTGTTCGGGTAACGCTTGGCGATGGTTGGCACGAGACCGAACACCTTCAGCACACGTTCATCCATTGGATCTGGTCCCGGGGAGACGCGACGGTCCAGATTCTGAACCCGCATGCCCGCGCCTTGCACGTCGACTTCCGGTTTCGGGTCCGCAGCCGGAGCCTGCGCGACATTCAGTTCTGGCTGCGCGACCGCAAAATCGCCGAAGCCGACTTGGACACAACGCTCCGATCGATCAACCTACCGAATGTCATGATCGATCCGGGAATGAATCAAATCGAACTGCGCTCCTCCCTACCGCCGTCTGAACCGGGTCCGGAAGAGTTCCGGCGCCTCGGCTTTGGCCTCTTCGGGCTCACCGTAAACGTACCCGAGTCGTCCAATCGGCCCTGAAGTCGGTCGGCGGCGATCCAGCGGGCGTCGCCGATTTCAGCGTTCCAGCGAGCATAATGCATAACCCTCGGCGACGCGGCGGGTCGCGACTCCATAAACTAATGCGATTGAATTTATTCCGTAATAATTAATGTCATTATTGCATCTTCGTCATTCCGACGATGCACCCCAGCACTGGCTCAGGGTATGTTTGCAAACCTGGTTCAACCGATGTCGGAGCCGCAGCCGACCGAGCGCAAGGCGGCAGAAGCCCTGTCCCGGGCGGCCAGCGCAGCGATCGGACGGCTTTCGGCCCGGCAGCGGCCGAGCCAGGCTAGCAAACATTCCCCGATATCGGTTTGCGTAGTCGGCCCGAAATTCCCCCGGTGCGGCAAATCGTCGGCCAGCCAGGCGTAAACTACGTAGCACCCACATTTTGACCTGAAGAATTCGGATCGAGCCGCCGCCGGCGTGCTAGATTAGGCATTGGCATGAACCCCGGGGACCAACCTGAGCTCAATCCGCCGGTACGCGACCCATTGTCGGGGCCGATCGATCCGGCCATCGTGGAAGCCGCGAACAAGGTGCGCCATCGCGTGATTTCGCGGGGCTGGGGCTACTTTCTGACGCCCCACGACGGCGGCGCCGATATTCTGTGCGCCAACGAACCGGAACTGCTCCGGGAGATTGCGCGGATTCGCCGGGCGCTGGCGCCGTCCTTGCCCGCGACCGCCCAGGCGGCCGGTTGAGACCGGGCCCGCATCCGCTTACCCGGCGGAAGGTCGGCGCGGCGCTTCGCCCTCGGACCACCAGCGTACGTCGCGGATGTCCGGGTGAGCGCGCAAGATGCGATCCAGGGCGTCGGCGATCCGGGTGACGGCCGGCCCGGTGTCGATCCTGCGAAACCACCGGCGAATCGACGGCCGGCCTGGCTCGATAAAGCACAGGTAGCCGTCCTCGAGGTCGGCGTGATTGCCGCAGCCGATCCAGAGCGGAAAGCCGGGATTGCGGAGGACCACCCGGACGCCCCAATCCGCGGGCCGAATCAGATGCGTCGCGATATTCTCCCGCGCGAGCTGACCCTGCAGGAACTCCGCGAGACGCCGGCCCCAGCGGCCCGGATTCACCTCGGCATTCTCGTGCGCGTAAGCCGGGAAGGCGAGCGAGCGGAATTCGACGTGCGTTCTCATGTCCGACCAAGGCGAACGCCGGCCCGGGTCGGGCCGGCTCAATCGGGATGAGACCGACCCAACGTCAGATAGTTGTCAATTTATTTTCCGGGTCGCCCACCCGACGCCCGTCCGGCGATTCCGTCGCCGCCTCCGGCCGGAGGCGGCGACCCTCAGGCGGGCGCCGGCGGATCGGCCAGGACCTCGAAGCTTCGGGCCATGCGTGCGTAGAGGTCGCGCATCGCGGACCAGGCGGTCGTGCCAAACCCGAGCCCGTAGGCGAGCGTTCCCGCGGCGAGCAAATATTGCCGGCAGGTCCAGATCTGGTCGCCCCGCGGCTTGTCATAGTCCAGCACCTGCGCCGGGCGCGTCCCCAGGGTGGCCTCGGCGCAGGTGAAATGATCGAATCCATTGCTGGCGAGGGCGGCCTGGACCCGGTCGGCGTACTCGCGGAGGGGCCGCTGCGGATTGTACGGTAGCCGAAAGACGATCAGGAGGTGATCGCCGTTCTCCTGCGACGCGAACCGAATAACCTCATAGGGGCTGTTGGTGGATACCGGCGGGAAGGCGTTCCACGTCGCGGGCAAATCCAGCGCGAAACCCCATTGGGCATTCTCGTAGCGGCGCATGGCCGGTGCGCCCGTCGGCAGCGCCGCGGCCGGTGGCGGGGCGCCGGCCGGCTCGGCGGCGGCCAGCAGGGCGCAACACGCGCGCCAGCTGGCGTATCCGTGATTCTTCGCGACCTGCTCCAGGGCGGCGCAGTGTTTCATGGGCCGGCCCAGTGCGTTCTCCCGGGCCTGCAGGGCGGCTGCTTCGGCTTTTAGTGCTTCGATCGTTGACATATGACCTTTGGTCGATTCGCGATTGTCCGCGGGCGTGGCTCCATTCGTCCGGCGCGCGAACCCAGTGTTTTAGGTTTACGTCAGAAGATCGATTCTCGCTCTTTGCCAAACCGCGGGAGCGGCGGAGCCGGGAGGCGAGCGAGCGCCTTGACCGGTTCTTTCGCGCGGATTGGCGGTCGGGTCAATGCTATTTGCGCCGCGGTTGCCGCGCCGCCGCCAATCCACTCTTGCTCCCGCGCGGGCCGCGGGCTTGTTTTTCAGAACCGTGGAGCCAACCCGCATCCGTGGATCCCAGAGGCGTTGGACCCGATTCGGCTGGGGGTACGCCGTGCTCGTGCTGCTCTTCCTTTGGCGGGTCGCGGCCTTCCATCTCCCCGGCCAGGG